>JAIXVN010000309.1 GCA_027483005.1 Verrucomicrobiaceae bacterium | reverse complement strand
CCATCCTCGCTGAGGTAGTAGATCGCCCCCCCGCGCGCGGAGACCACCTTGTCGATGCCATCGACGATCATCCGGGAAAGCGCCTTGACCGAGGTATCGCTCTCGATCGCGCTGCCAAGGTCGTGAAGGAAGGCGAACATCAGCTCCTCCTCGATCTCGAAGGACTTCAGGCGGGACTTGAGGCGTCTCAAGCGCCACGACCATTTCCGAAGGATCAGGAAAACCACCAACGCAACGACAGCCAGGGTGATGAAAAATGCGGTCTCTTGCATCCGGTTTTCTTGATGTCCTAACCGCCGGTCACTTCCCGGTCATTGCTCCAGGTCCGGTTTTGCCGCGACCTCCGCCTCCAGCAGGCTGACCACACCGGCGAACTTCTTCGCATTCTCCTGATTGGCGGAGGAGAGCACCTTGTGGGCCTCCAGCACGTGGCGCGCCCGGTCGTTGATGCCGGACAAGCCAGTGGTGGATGGGGAAAGCGATTGCCTGATCGAGTCGATGCTGGGTCGCCAGACCGCATCCTGAGGCTCGATTTCGAGGAGAAAATCCAGTCCGAGATCTTCAAGGGATCGGCGGTTCCGCTCGTTCACACCCGCCACCTGGACTTTTCCTTCGCTCGGCTGAAGGCGGGTGGAAAGTCCGGCCAAGGTCCCCATGAAGGTGGAATCCATGCCGGTGCAGGCGGCGAGGTCGATCACAAGACATCGTTCACCGGAGGTGATCCTGGATTCCGCATAGTCCTTGAGGGGCGGACTCGTCAGAAACGAGCCCTTGCCCTCACATCGTATCCAAGTGAACCCGTCGAAGTCGCCAACGAGGATGGAAGTTTCAGCAGTCACGGGAAGCAGTCCGCCAATGGGCGATGGATGCGTGCGGAGTAAACCGCGAACTTGGCCACTGGTCAACCGCCCATGCGGGGGATTTCCATGATTCATTGCCACAAATAGGACTTCCGCGTGTCGAGCACCTGCCCGCCGCGCAGCAGGCTTACCTTCCACGCGAGCACCTTGCCGCCCTTGGTGTAATGGTCTCCGATGACGTTGAACTCCGCCTTTCCGGAAGTGGCGGTGGCCGGAAACTTCTGCGCCGAGCGCTTGATCCGGCTGCCACTGCCACCCTGCTGGTAATCAAACACCACCTCGACTGGCGCTCCGACGGACTCATCCCGCCACAGCACCGTGTAATACTGGCCCAGCTTCTGTGCCTGCTCCTCGACGCCGACCGCCCCATAGAGCCGTCGCGTCTTCTCGCCGCGGATCATCGGATCCTCGCTGAAATCCGAACCAGCATCGCGAAGCACAAACTGTTTCACCTCCAGCTTCCCGGGATCTCCCGCGCAGGAGGCAAGCACCGCCGAAAGGGCCACTAGCAAGAAAACTCTCATGGGGTGCATTCAATCAGCCCGCCACACTTTTCCAACCCCGAAGTTCCATCGGTTCTTGGCGAAGGCCCGGTTCTCCGAATAGCCTGCCACCCATGGACCCCGAAGTCCTTGAACGACTCGACACCTTCATCCGGAAAAAAGGCCTGCGCCGCACGGGCCAGCGCGATGTCATCGTCCGCGCCGCCTTTTCCACGGACGAGCATTTCACGGCCGACGAATTGTTCGACCGCGTTCGGAAAACCGATGCCAGCGCCTCACGGGCCACCGTTTACCGGACCCTCCTGCTGATGGTGGAGGCCGGCCTGCTGCGGGAAATCGAACTCGGCGACAACCACAAGACCTACGACCCGAACTTCATCGAAAAGCCCGCGCACAACCATCTTGTGTGCATCGATTGCGGGCGCGTCACGGAATTCGAGGACACCCACATCGAGCTGCTCAACGATTGTGTGACCCGCCGTCTGGGTTTTCGCCCGGTCCGGCAGACCCTCAAGATCGAGGCTGGCTGCGAGCAACTGCGCCTCAAGGGCCGATGCCCGAACCTCATCGCCACCCGGCTCTCCGGAAAGCGGCTCAGGAAGAAGCGTTGAGGCGCAGACGATGAGCTCGCCTCCGTCTCGGCGACTCCTCCCTCAGCACCACGGAAAACCTCCGCCCAACCTCTGCTGAACGCCCGTCGGGATGACACAAGAACCCGGCGCAGATGTTTTGTCCGCAGATGTTTTGTCAGAGCATTTATGCTCGGGCATTTATGCTCATCTATGCGTCACTCGCCCGGGACCTCCGTTGATGATCCGGGAGATAACTCGGACTCCAGAATGATCTCTCGGATCTCGCTCATCCCCGCGTCGGATCCATGTCCAAGGACATTCAACCCTTCTAGAGCGGGCTTTGCCGAAACATGGAGGACCATGGACTCCTCTCCCGCAGCAATTGAATGAGAACATGCGACTGCACAACCGTTTTTCTCATCCGCTCAATAACTCATCGAGCCCTCCACCAAGATAACCATTCGGTGGTCCGTCATGATTGAGGCGGTGACGTTCCCGGAAAACTGGGCGACCAAGAGTTACGGAAAATTCACATGGCAATCTCGTCGCAAGAATCTGGCGGTCTCGCCGCGCGCGACTTGGTGGATTCCCTCCGCTCACCACTCGACAACCATGAAATTCAACTACCATCGAAAGTTCGCGGCCGCCCCGCTGCTCTTCGCACTAACGGGCCTCCTTGTTTTGTCAGCCAAGTCGGATGTCACAGGTCTTCGCCAGCACCAGATCATCCCGATGACGGTCGGATCCGGTGAGGTCGTTTCCTTTTCTCCCAACAATGACACCCTCGCAGTCACGGACAATTCCGCCGGGGGCGTGCGCCTTCTCCGCCACAACGGCACATCATTCTCCAACCACGCCACCGTCGATGTCGCCGCCTGGTTCGCGACCAACCCCGTCAGCGGCTTCACTTATAGCGACGTGACCAGCGTCGCCCTCGATTCCGGCGCTTCCGGCATCGGCGTCGCCACCGCCATCAACGGCGCCACCGTCAACGTCGGCGGCACCAACTACACCACCACGGTCCCACAGCTTGGCCGCGTGGTCTTCTTCGACCTCGCCACCGGCGCGGTCATCGGCTCCGTGCCAGCCGGCTATCATCCGGACATGGTCACCATCAAGGGCGGCAAGGTCGCCGTGGCCAATGAAGCCCAGCACGCCTGGGCCGGTTCCGGAAACAACATCGCAGCCTTCGATTCCGTGCAGCAACCCGGCTCGGTCAGTGTCATCGACCTCACCGGACTCACCGCCGCCACCCTGCCAGCCGCCCTGGGCACGCTGACCGTGACCACCACCGACTTCAGCGGCGTCACCAGCCTCATCAGCGGCCTGCGCGACAACACCACCTTCGAGACCGCCAACACCAAGGCCAAGTACTTCCACATCGAGCCGGAATACGTCGCCTTCAGCCCGGACAACACCAAGCTCTTCGTGGGCCTCCAGGAAAACAACGCCATCGCCGTTCTCGATCTCGCCACCAACACCTGGGACAACATCACCGGACTCGGCATCCGCGACATCACCATCGACGCCTCCGATAGCGACAGATCCTACGACGTGACCAACGCCGCAAAAGGTCTCCCCATGCCGGATGCCCTCGCCACCTGGACCGCTGGCGGCTCCACCTACCTCATCACCGCCGACGAAGGAGACGCCCGCGTCGATGACGGCGACATCCAGCGCTTCGCCTCCGCCGTCACCACCTACGGCCTCGCCGCCGGTTTCACTCCATCGACCTCCAACAACGACTATGGCCGCCTGAACATCCTCAAGGACCAGTCGCTCAACGGTCCTGTCAGCCCAGCGTCTGACATCGACAAGATCGTCAGCATGGGCAGCCGCGGGCTGAGCTTGTGGAAAAAGGAAACCGACAACTCCATCAGCTTCGTTTCCCACCTCCCACTCGAAAACGAACTCTTCAAGCTCGATCCACTCCGCCACAACGCGAACAACGGCGGCGTGAAGGCTGACTTTGACGCCCGCTCCGATGACAAGGGCCCCGAGCCCGAGGCCGTTGCCGTCACCACCCTCGCCGACGGCACCGTGATCGCCGTCGCCGGCATGGAGCGCCAGAACGGCGTTGTCGTGGTGGACATCACCAATCCACTGCTGCCGAAAGTCGTCCGCTACATCAACAGCAACGACAAGGGCCTGATCTCCCCGGAGACCGTCCAGATCATCGATGCTGCCGACAGCCCGACCGGCACCACGCTGGCCATCGTCGGCTACGAGGGCATCATCGACAGCTCGGTCGCCGGCGGTGTCGGCGTCTATGAAATCAACCCGCCTGCCTTCCGCCTCCAGGTGCTGCACGCCTCGGACATGGAAGCCGACGTTTCCTCCGTCACCAACGCCTCACAGTTCGCGGCCCTCGTTGACAAGATCGAGGATGCTGCGGGCAACGACGCCTCCATCACCATCGGAGCGGGCGACTGCTTCATCCCCGGTGCCTTCCTCTCCGCGGGAAATGACACCTCCACCCGCAACGCGCTGAAGACCGCCCTCGGCTTCACCTTCAACTTCAACGCCAGTGGCACCGCCACCGACCTCCGCGAGAATCCCGGTCGCCCGGACGTTGCCATCCTCAATGCCATGGGCTTCGACGCCTCCTGCATCGGCAACCATGAGTTCGACCTCGGCTCGACGGAGTTTGGAAACATCGTCGTCCCCGACCCACGCACCAGCACCGCCACCATGCGCCACTATGGCATCGCGTTTCCTTATCTCAGCGCGAACCTTGACTTCAGCGCCGCCGTCTCGGTGCCAGCCGCCATTCCGGACCTCGCCCCGTATTTCACCAGCGAGATCCGCAACGTCGATGCCTTCCGGCCGAACCCCAGCCTGAACTACGCCGGCGTCTCCGCCGCCGCCACCAAGGCCAAGCTCGCCAAGTCCGCCGTCATCGTCCGCGGTGGTGAGAAGATCGGTGTGCTCGGCGTCACTCCGCCGGACCTCTCGAACATCTCGTCGCCCGGACTCGTCACCGTCACCGGACCGACCGGTGCCGTCGTCGTTTCCCCACGGACCTATGACATCGACGCCCTCGCGCTGCACCTCCAGCCGACCGTCGACGCCCTCGTCGCCGAAGGCTGCACCAAGATCGTCCTCGCCACCCAGCTCCAGCAGATCGACAACGAGAAGCTGCTCGCCACCAAACTCCGCCATGTTGACATCATCGTCGCAGGCGGTTCCGGCACGATCTACAGCAACTCCGGCCTCCTCCAGCCCGGCGACACCTCGGCCGGTGCCTATCCCTTCACCACCACCGACCTCGACGGCAACACCGTCGCCATCGTCAGCGGTGACGGCCAGTATCAATACCTCGGCCGCCTCGTCGTGGACTTCGATGCCGCCGGTCACATCAGCGCGGTGAACAGCGCCAGCGACAACATCGCCGTCAACGCCACCGCCGTCAGCACCTACTGGCCCAGTGGCGACCCCTACGCAACCGGCACCCGCGGCGGCACGGTGAAAACCGTCACCGATGCCGTTGGCGCAGTCATCAATGCCAAGGACGGCTTCATCCTCGGCAAGACCTCCGTCTATCTCGAAGGACGCCGCACCAACGTCCGCCAGCAGGAAACGAACTTCGGCAATCTCTCGAACGACGCCAACCTCTGGTATGCGAAGAACGTCGATTCCACCGTGGCCGTCTCGCTGAAAAACGGTGGTGGCATCCGCAACTCGATCGGCTCCGTCAGCCCCCTCGGCGTTCCCGGCATCACCGCCGCGAACCCCTCCGCAGGCAAGGCCGCCGGTGACATCTCCCGCCTCGATGTGGAGGACTCGCTCAAGTTCAACAACGCCCTGACCAACCTCACCGTCACCCACTCCCAGCTCAAGCTCCTGCTCGAGCACGGTGTCGCTGGCAGCAACGGGGTCGGAGCCGCGAACAACACCCCCGGCCAGTTCTGCCAACTTGGCGGTGTCGTGGTCGTCGCTGACCTTGCGGAAACGCCAGTCAGCTACACCTCCGCCTCCAATGTCATCAGCGCCGTCAACGGCGGCACCCGCATCCGCTACGCCGCCCTCGTCGATGCCAATGGCGATCCCACCACCGTCATCGTCAACAACGGCGAGGTCGTGACTCCCAACGCCTCCGTCCGCCTCGTCACCCTGACCTTCCTCGCCAATCCAGGCGTCACGGGCTCCGACTTCGGCGGTGACAACTACCCGTTCCCGTATCTGGCCCGCCTCAACGGTGCCCCGTTCGCGAATCGGGTGGACATGACCACGGATGCGAGTGCCAACGCCTTCACCTTCGCCGCTGCCGGCACCGAGCAGGACGCCTTCGCGGAGTATGTGAAAGCGTTCTACTTCACCACCGGCTACGGCACGGCGGACACGGCAGTCGGACTCGACCGCCGGATCCTTCAAGGCACCACCGACAGCGACCTCGACGGCCTCAGCAACGCCATCGAAGTCGCCTCCCTCAGCCTCGATCCGGATGTCGCCAACACCGGCTCCCAGATCAATGCCGCCTTGCTCGGACTCCGCACCGCCGGTCGCAGCGACGTGACCTCGAACCCCTCCGCCTTCAGCCTCTACACCGCCAGCTCCATCCAGGACCTGCGTGGAACGGGGAATCTGCTGATCCAGGCTGCCGGGGCAAACGTCACGCTCACCCTGCCGCTCCAAAAGAGCACCAACCTGAACACCTGGGAAAACTTCGATAACCTCGAACTCACCTTCCCGAAAATCGAAAACAAGGAGTTCTACCGAGTGGTTCTTCCAGACTGACCTAATCCTACCCTAACCTCCCAACCCGCCTGGCCCCGTGCCAGGCGGGTTTTTTTGGCTCTAGATCAGAATCCCGGATCGCTGGAATGCGTGGGCATTTCCGAACCGCTGAGAACACGTTCGTAGTCATCCCTTCAGGGTGTCTTCCTCTGCCCTTCATCCTCGAACGCCCTTAGCCTCAATTTGTCGGTTCCCATGTTGATTATGTCGATCGTCCCGCCTCTTGCCTCCTGCGCGTCGAACTCCTAGCCTCCGGCCATGCCACGTCTTGCCCTGCTCCAGTCCGGCACCTTTCCGACCAAGGACGCCGCCTTCGATCACCACGAAACCCTGATCCGCCAGGCCGCAGCCGGTGGCGCGAACATCGTGGCCACGCAGGAGCTGTTCCTCACTCCGTATTTCTGCACCGT
>JAIXVN010000498.1 GCA_027483005.1 Verrucomicrobiaceae bacterium | reverse complement strand
GTCCAGGTCAGGAGGTCGTTCGAGCGGGCGGACCGGATGCCCTGACCGGTGCTGAAATACCACGATTCCTTGCCGCAGCGGACGATCGAGGCCGGATCGTGGACTTTTTCGCCTGCTGCGGAGATGGCCAGCAGCAGGAAAAGGCAGGCTCGGCGGAAAAGGGCGGTCATGGGTGTTCCAGGGAGGAAATAAGTCCTGCGAGTCCTATAGGTCGGATAGGACCGAGGAGCACTCCTTAACGATCCCGGCTCCCCCGAAAAGGCCGATGATCGCCGAATATCCCGAAAAATCCCACTCGAATGCAGGATGTGGTTCATTCTCCTTGACTCCCCCTGCCACGATGACTATCTCCCCGCCCCCACAAACGTTCCACGAACTCCCATGGCAAACGCTCAAGTCATTCTCCGCGAAAAAATCGAAGGCCTCGGTGCTGAAGCCGATGTTGTTAAAGTTCGTGCCGGTTACGCCCGCAATTTCCTCGTCCCACAGGGCAAGGCATTCGAGGCCACCAAGGCCAACCTCCGCCACGTCGCTTCCCTGAAGACCGCCCGCGCCGCCCGCGAAGCTGAAGAGCTCGCCGCTGCCCAGGAACTCGCCAACAAGATTTCCAGGATCAAGCCGAAGTTCGTCCTCTCCACCGGTCAGGGCGGCAAGGCCTTCGGGTCGGTCACCAACATCGACATCCACAAGGAACTCGAAGCCGCCGGCATCGTCATCGACCGCCACGCCATCGAGCTTGAGAAGCCGATCAAGAAGTCCGGCAAGAGCGAGGTCACCGTCCGCGTGCACCCGCAGGTCACCACCACGCTCACCATCTCGGTGGACGCCGTCTCAACCAAAAAGAAAGAGGAAGCCTGAGGCTCCCTTCGCACCTGAACTTTCCAAAGACCCCGTCCGCGCGAGTGGCCGGGGTTTTTCGTGGGCTCTTGAGTCTTGAAGTCTTGAGTCTCGATCCTTCCTCGATAAGGTGAGGCCTATGAAAAAGGGCTTTGTGATTCTCGCCGGTCTGGCCTTCGCCACCCTCGCGTCGGCCACGACCATCACGATGGTGCCGATCTACGAGCCCTTGAGCCTGCATGGGACCGACGGCGACGAGGTGATTTCCGAGACCGGTGAGGCGCTTCAGGCCACCGTGATGGCGAGGCCGATGGCCTTGACCGGTGCCTTTCCCGAGACGCTCGTGGGTTCGATCGGCACGCCTCACAAGATTCCGACCAACAATCCAAACTACAAGGTTCAGGAGGCAAACCTTCTCGTGCTTTGCCACATCGGGCTGGCGGCCGAGCTTTCCGCCGACGGGCTGCATGTCAGGCTGGACGTCTCGAAACTGTCGATCCCGTCGGAGGTCGACCTGACCAGCCGGCAGGTCCTGAAACTGGCGATCGTGGCGGTCCGCAAGACCCTGGAGGAGTATCAGAAGCCGCAAACCAGCGGGCTGAGCGTGTTCATCGAAATTATCGGGGTGGACGAGAGCAAGGCCACACTCACCGATCTTTCTGCCAGGATCCGGCTTCCCGGCGGCGGCGGTTGATTTGCCTTTTCAAGGGGAGGGGCGGATGGCTTTGATCGGTCCGTTCCTCACGCCCATGCCAAACACTGCCTCAGCCAAACCTCCATACAAGCGCGCCATTCTCAAACTCAGCGGGGAGGCCCTGCGGGAGCCGGGCTCGACTGACAACATCTCGCCGGAAATCGTCGAGCGCATCGCCACCGAGATCCGCGATGCGGTGAAGGGTGGCCTCCAGCTTGGAGTGGTCGTCGGCGGCGGAAATTTCTGGCGCGGCGCGGCCGCTTCGGCCCGTGGCATGGATCGCGCGACCGCGGATTACGTGGGCATGCTGGCCACCGTGATGAACGCCCTCGCGGTCCAAAGCGCCCTCGAGCACCAGGGCGTGCCCTGCATCGTGCAGTCGGCGATTGAAATGAAGAACGTCGCGGAAACCTTCCTCCGCAAGAAGGCCGAGCGCCACCTTGAAGATGGGTTTGTCGTGATCTTCGCCGCAGGCACCGGCAGTCCGTTCTTTTCCACCGACACCACCGCCGCCCTTCGTGCCAGTGAAATGGGTGCCGATGTGATCTTCAAGGCCACGATGGTGGACGGAGTTTATGATTCCGATCCGAAGAAGAACCCGGACGCCAAGCGTTATGAAACCGTGAGCTTCCAGGAGTGCCTTTCCAAGCAGCTCAAGGTGATGGATGCCACCGCCTTCAGCCTCTGCATGGACAACCACATTCCGATCATCGTGTTCGACCTCGGACCGCTCGGCAATGTCACCCGCGCCCTCAGCGGTGAACCGATCGGCACCGTCGTCAATGGTGGCTGAAGCCCTTTATCTTTCCAACCAGACCTCCTCCCATGAGCCCAGAAGAAGCGATCTTTGAAGTCGAAGACGACATGCAGAAGGCCGTGGCGCATTTGCTCCACGAGTTCACCGGAGTCCGCACCGGCAAGGCCACTCCAGGACTGATCGAGAACATCGACGTCCATTGCCGCGCCTACAACAGCGTGATGAAACTCAAGGCCCTGGC
>JAIXVN010000057.1 GCA_027483005.1 Verrucomicrobiaceae bacterium | reverse complement strand
GTGGTACCGTCTGCCGGAGCAAGAATGCGCAAGGCCTCCAAAGCCGGACGATCGGGAGCGAGGTTGAACTCGCCCTTGCGATGATTGTGGATGCTCTGGAACCATTCGCCGAATGAGCAATCGAGCCACACCTGCCCCTCTTTCGAGTAGTCGCTGGACGAGGCATCAAGCGGCAGATGCGTGGCAAGGCTGAACTCGCCGCGGGCTCCGGCTGTTCCGGGATTCACGCGATGGCCGGTGCGCGGATCGATCTCGATCCGGGTGATGGTGTCCGGTTTTCCAAACCACTCCGGCGCGATCCCCGAATGGGCGGCGAGCATCGTCCGATGAAAGATCGGCCCTGCGCCTGCAACTCCGGAAAGACCCTTGAGCGGCGTTTGGTCGAAGTTTCCGGCCCACACGCCGACCGTGAAATCACGCGTGAAACCCATGCACCAGTTGTCGTGAAAATCGGAGGATGTGCCGGTCTTCACCGCGCAGCGGAAGGGAAGCTCGAGCGGACCACGTCGACCGAACGAGGGCGCACGGGCATCGGCATCCGAGAGGATGTCGGCGATCAACCAGGCTTCCGATTCGCCAAAGACACGATGCGGCAGAACGGGCTCGTGTGGAAAGAGCGATGCCGGAAGCTGAAGTCCACCACGTGCGAGAGTGGCGTAGGCGTTGGTGAGTTCCAACAGTCGGACGGGCGCATTGCCAATGGTGAGACCGAGGCCGTAGGGCTCCGACTTGTCTCCCAGCGTCGTGAGACCGAGCTCCGTCAGCAACTGATGCAAGGGCTCCGGACCACCGAGTTCATTCAACTCGCGAATGGCCGGAATGTTCAGCGAGCAGGCGAGCGCGGTGCGGATCGAAACAGGCCCGCGATAGGTGCGGTCATAGTTCTCCGGAAGGTTCAGGCCTTCCGGCGTGCGGAAGCGGGTCGGAATGTCGGCGAGGATCGAACCGGGAAATTTTCCGCCGTTCTGAAAAGACAGCAGGTAGGTGAAGGGCTTCAGCGTGGAGCCGGGCGAGCGGGGAGCGAGGGCTCCATTGATCTGGCCACCGCGCGGATCGTTCCAGTTTCCGGAGGAGACGAGCGCGAGGATTTCCCCGGAGGCGTTGTCGATCACCACCACGGCGGCGTGATGCAGATTCGATCCGCGCAGGGCGTTGAGCTCCTCGTGGACGATGCTCTCGACCTCATGCTGGAGCTTCAGGTCGAGCGTGGTGCGCACATCCGATCCCGCCAGCGCAACCGGCACCTTTTCCGCCAACCACGGCGCGGCCTCGTGTTCAATCAGAGGTCGAAGGTTCAGAGGCTCGGTCTGGGCGGATGAAATACGGGAAGCCTCGTAGATCGATTGATCTGAAAGCCGACCGAGCACCACATTGCGGCGGGTGATGGCGGATTCGGGGCGTTTCAGGGGATTGAGGCGGGAGGGTGCCTGCGGAAGCCCGGCGAGCAGGGCGCACTCGGCCAGCGAGAGATCGGAAAGGGGCTTCTGGAAATAGAAGCGAGCGGCTTCCTTCGGTCCGCGACGCAGGTTGCCGTAATCAAGCCGGTTCAGATAGGCGGTGAGGATTTCCTCCTTCGACCAGGCCATTTCCAGACGCCTGGCTCCGATCAGTTCGCTGACCTTGGCGCTGAGGGAACGCTTCACCGGAGGTCGTGAGATCTTCACCAACTGCTGGGTGATGGTGGAGGCGCCGGACACGACGCGACCCCGCGACAAGAGGTCGCGAGTGGCACGCGAGGCGGCGAGGAAATCGAAGCCGCCATGGGAGAAGAAGCGCTTGTCCTCGGCGGCGAGGGTGCAGGCGATGAAATCAGGCGGCAGCTCGTCGAGCGCCACCGGTTGCCGACGGGTGAAGTCCGGCAAGGTCAGCCGGGTGATGGGCTCGCCATGCCGATCGAGCAGCACCGGCGAGGCATCGGGATGCTTCAGCAGATCCTCCGGAAGAGGAACCGCGAAAGGCAGGGCGAACCAGAGGATCGCCCACAGGGCCGCAAGCACGAGCGGAATGCGCACGCGCTTGCGGCGGAGATGGACACCTAGTTTCAAGTGTTCAGTTTTCAGTGTTCAGGAAGACGGGTCTGATCCCTGGCCCCTAGCCCCTCGACGGATCGAAGGGCCAGGGCGGCGGATCATTTCGAATGGAACAAGCGCGACGCCGACAGAGCGAAGTTCTCCGGGTCATACATCCACTCGACCTTGGCAGGTGGAGCCGTGGCTTCTCCGGCGACCGTGCAGCGGGCGAGATAGGTCACCGTGTAGGTGCCGCTGCGCCAAACGCGATCAAGATAGAAGACCGCGCGATCGCTGCGCAGTTCGCTGTGCGAGATCTGCCAGTCGCGTTCACCGGTGGCAGGTCCGTTGGCGGCCTTCTGGCTGGCGAAGTCGCTGTTCACGGTTTCGAAAATCGCGGGAAGCGGGTCTTCGATCACGAGATAGCGGCTGTCATCCTTCGGCAGGGTCACCCGCAGCGAAACCTTGATCAGGTCGCCGACGGCGGGCTTGTCGAGTGGTTCGGTGCTTCCATCCGGCTTGACCCGTTCGTGGGAACGCGTGATCTCCAGACCGTTGCGGGCGATGGGTTGCAGCGGCACGACAGCGGGCTTCGAGGCGATCGTGGCGCGGACCATCGCGTTGCCGTCAGACTTCACCGACAGCTTCAATTCAGCTCCGGTCTTGAACGATCGGCTGGCCACGGGAGTTTCCGAGGACAGGTTGACCGCCGTGGTTTCCTGGCCGTTGCCGAGACGGATGGCGACCGTGTCATCGCGACCCGCCTCCGTCTTCGCATAGGCGGAAAGCGCGAGCAGGCTCCAGCCGTTCATCCACGTCGTACGCCATTCACCGTAGGGATTGCGGTCGCGCATCAGCTTGTCGACCGCCTTGCCGAGTTCAGGATCCTGAGGGTACAGGGTGGAGAATGCGAGCAGATTGAGCGCATCATCCGGGTTCCACGGCATCCACGAATCGTCCTTCGCCTTGAAGGGCTTGTTCGATTGCATGACAAACAGTGCGGAGGCCTTGTCTTCTCCGCCGGCCGCCATCGCGAGGGCGAGGAAACAACGCCCACGCGGCGGCACGGTGTCGAGCCGGTCGCGCAGGTAGTTGTGGTAGGCAGTCTGCGGTTTCCCCAGACGTGCCAGCACCCAGAGTCCACGGGTGGCGATTTCCATCTCGGAGGGCGACTTGATGTTGGAAAGCCCGCGCAGCGAAGCGATGAGGTCGTTGGCTAACAGATCGAGCGCGCTATCAGGAACAGCGGCTCCGGCTTCCCTCGCCATCACCAGGCCAAGCCCGGCATACGAGCTCGCCCAGTCCACCCGATCCCGGCCACCCGGCCAGTAGGCGAAGCCACCGGTCGGAAGTTGCATCGAGAGCAAGCGATCGGCCCCGGCCTGGATGGCGGCCTTGACCTTTTCGTCGGGCACACTGGCGAAGCGAGGCATCACCGGGCGCAGCGACTCGACCGCAAACCAGGGCATCAGCGACGAGGTCGTCTGTTCGACGCAGCCATGCGGATAGGAAAGCAGGTAGTCGATCGAAGCGCCGGATTCCAGCAGCAGCGAGCGCGAGAACTCAAGCTGGATGTCGCCTTTGCCCTCAAGCAGAGCGGGGTCGAGGAGGCCCTGAAGTTCGTCACCCGTGCCGGATTTCTCCAGCTTCACGAGCTTCGACTGACGGATCAGCGGCATCGGGTAGTTCACCGGGAAACGGGTCTCCACCAGATCCGACATCTTTTTCGCAAGGATCGGAGTCGGAGGCTGGCCATCCAACGTGACCGGCACGGCACGGAAGGTGAGCACGGCGTCGCCTTCGGACTCGACCGCGATTTCAAACGGAACCGTCTGCGAGGCCCCGGGAGCCAGGGTGACGGTCACGTCGTTTTCCGAAAGCAGTCGATAAACCGGAACATTGGTCGCCTCACCTTGGACCAGCGAGATCTTCCACACACCGGCATATGACGAGGCATTCTGGACGAGCACCTGCGGCTTCAACTGGTCCGAGACATTCGCGAATCGTGTGGCCTTCGGCTCCAGCATCAGCGGCTTGTTCACCACGAAGTCGGTGCGGACGCTGCCGAAGCGCGAAGCACCTTCCGTGGCCACGGCGATCACACGATAGCGCGTCAGCGTGTCGGGCACCTTGAAGCTGTGGCGGAAACGCCCCTGCTCATCGGTCACCAAGGTGGGTGCCCAGGTCGCGCAGGGATCGAAGTTTTTCCTCAGCAGATCAGTCAGATTCGCGCCGAACTCATCTCCACCGCCGACGAAGAAGCCCTTGTTGAAGAAGCTCTGTTGATCGGGATCTTCGGCGATGAATTGATCCAGCGAGGTGCCGGAGTCCACCGTTAGAAGTCGGGGATCCTGGAAGAATCCCAGCGGGTCCGGATTCTCATAACCCATCACCGCCAGCGTGCCTTCGTCCTCGGCATAAAGCGTGACCTCCGAGCCCTTGACCGGCGAGCCATCGGCGCGCGTCACGGTGCCGGAAAGCACGACCTCATCGCCGGGGCGATAGGCGGCAAGAGCCACGCCGCCCTTGGTCGAGATCTGCACGGTGTCGGCGGAATTCTCAGCCTTCACCTCGACGGCGAGACGGTTCAAGCGATCCTCCACCGTCAGTTCACAATACCCGAGCCGGAGCTGCGGTTCCTTGAACTTGCGGCCGGAGTCCTTCGAGCCCTTCACCACCAGCACCGAGACAAACGCGTTCGGCGCATCGGCATCCGCCACCGGAATCTCGATCACCGGATTGTCGGCCTTCAGCGGAATCACGAAGGAGCGCAGCACCGACTCGCGTTCCACGGTGACCAGCGCCGTGCCCTCGATCGGGGAAAGCACCAGGATCCGCGCGGTTTCGCCGGGCTTGTAGCTCTTCTTTTCGGCGACGAGCTTGATCTTCATCCCGTCCTCGTAGGCCCAGGGATACTCGTTGCTACCGTAAACGTAGTAGGACGTCGTGGTGGCGAACGGATGACCGGCGGCGTCCTTGCCCTTGAGGGTCAGGAAATGCAGGCCGGGTCCCGTCGGTGCAAGCTCGAACGTCCCCTCGCCCTGCAAGGCCATCTTCGAAGTGGAAACCGTCTCCTCACGGGCGTCGTTGCGGACGATCGTCGCTCCGTCCTCATTGCGGGTCTTCGACTGCTCGTTGATCTGGCGGACCAGCAAGGTCTCCAACTGCAAGGCAGCGGCGGTTGGCTTTCCATCCGGATCGACGGCGACAACCTTCAGCGGCACGTGGTCTCCCACCCGCACCAGCTTGTCGATGCGCGAGATCCCAACATAAACCGACGACGGATGAACGGTCGTGGTGGTGGAGGCGGTGAGCGTCTGGTTGTTCGCATCCGTGACCTCGGTGCTGATCGTGACCTCGCGGGCCGTCGGGAAATCGCCCTGTGGCAGGTCGACCGACAAGGCGGCCTTTCCGGTCGCATCGAGCGTGGCCTCGCCGTTGACCGTGGTGGTCTGGCGATCGCTTTCCTCGTCCCAGCGGTAACTGAAATAGTGATACCAGTAGTGCCAGTCCTCGGTGCGATGATTGCCGAAGAGATAGTCGCGGTAGTTCTCCGGATAGAGGTTCACGTCCTCAACCCGCGAATACCAATGCGCGGACCCGGCGGCGACCGGCTGGCCTTGATAGTAGCGGGCGGAAAGATCGAGACCGACCTTGGTGCTGCCCACCGCGATGTCGGCGAACTTCTGCTCAACCTCAAAGGCATTGCGGCGGAACTCCTCGACGCGGAACTCGAATTCAAACTGCGCGTTCGCCATGAGCTTTTCCTTCGCTTCCCAATCGTTGTCGCCCAGCGCTTCCGCCCGGGCGATCTCGTCGGGGTATCTCAGCCGGATCCCGTAGCGCCCGGTGGTTTCCTTCGAGGCGGGAAATTCGAGATCGAATGAGCCATTCGCCGAAAGCTTGAGGTCGCGGGTGAAGACTTCCTTGTCCGTCGGATCAACGATCACCAGCTTCGGTGAAGCGCCATCCTCAGCCTCGATGGCATTGCCGCGTTGCGTTCGGATGATGCCCTTGAGGCGGACCATTTCTCCGGGCCGGTAAAGCGAGCGGTCGGTGAAAACCATCACGCGGCGCAGCTCGTCCGGCTGGGCGTCCC
>JAIXVN010000233.1 GCA_027483005.1 Verrucomicrobiaceae bacterium | reverse complement strand
TCGTCACGAGCCGGATCCTTGCGGAGCGACTTCAGAAGGATTTCATCCTCGCGGGAGTCGATGACCTCAACCGCCTTGTGGCTGAGGGCGATGAGCTGGCGGACGATGCCGATCGTGAGTGGCTCGTAAGCCTTCGCAACGACGAGTTCACCGTCCAGGATGTCCTCGAACGGCACCTTGTGGCCGAGCTCGGTTTCGTCCATCTGGTCGGACAGCTTGAGCGACTCGGTCTTGTAGAAATTCGTGACGATATCGCGGTCGGTCGGGAAACCAAGGACGCGCAGGAACGTCGAGGCCAGGAACTTCCGGCGGCGGCGGCGACGGTCGAGGTAAACGTAAAGCAGATCGTTCGTGTCGAACTGCACTTCGAGCCAGGAACCACGGTCCGGGATGATCCGGAACGAGTGGAGCATCTTGCCGTTGAGGTGCTGCGAGGTCTCGAAGCAGATACCCGGCGAACGATGAAGCTGGGAAACGATGACACGCTCGGCGCCATTGATGATGAAGGTTCCGCGGCGGGTCATCATCGGCAGTTCGCCCATGTAAACGCGCTCCTTCTTGTTGCCGGTCTCGTCCTTCAGCTTGAAGGTGACGTAGAGGGCGGCACTGAAGCTCTCGCTGGTGCGAAGCGCGTCAAGGGACGTGATCTTCGGGTCCTCGATGTCGTACGTGACGAAATCGAGCTCGATGGCCTCATCGTAGCTCTTGATCGGGAAAACCTCCTGAAACACCGCTTGAAGGCCGGTATCGGACCGCTCGCTGGGAGCGACGTCCTTTTGGAGGAACTCTTCGTATGAGCGGCTCTGAACCTCGATAAGGTTCGGGGGCTCAATCACTTCTTCGAATTTTCCGAAGTAAAGGCGTTCGGCCATGGCGTGTCGTGGTGTGCTGCTTGCAGGTTATGCCCGAGCCGCATGC
Organism: Verrucomicrobiaceae bacterium; assembly: GCA_027483005.1. Lineage (GTDB taxonomy): Bacteria > Verrucomicrobiota > Verrucomicrobiia > Verrucomicrobiales > Akkermansiaceae > Luteolibacter. The sequence goes on along the minus strand of JAIXVN010000233.1, from coordinate 3,618 downwards.
GGTCCCGGGCGAAGTGTGAATTCAGGCGATAAAAGTGGAGATCGGAATCGGCGCGAACTGCCTCGTCATGGGATGTGGAAGTTCGCGTCGAACCCGTTCCAGAAAGACCCTGGAGCGGCGTGAACCGCCCCAGGGAAAATCCGGATGGAATGTTACTTGAGTTCGACCTTGGCGCCGGCTTCCTCGAGCTTCTTCTTGGCGGCTTCGCCGGCCTCTTTGGCAACGCCTTCGAGGACCTTGGCTGGGGCGCTTTCGACAAGCTTCTTGGCATCGGCAAGACCGAGACCTGGGGAAACTTCACGGACCGCCTTGATGACGGCGATCTTGTTGGCACCACCGTCGGTCAGGACGACGTCGAATTCAGTCTTCTCTTCGACTGCTTCGGCGGCGACGGCTGGGCCGGCTGCGGCGACGGGTGCGGCAGCGGAAACGCCCCACACTTCTTCAAGCTTCTTCACGAGGTCGGCAGCTTCCAGAACGGTGAGCTTGCCGAGTTCTTCAACGAGTGTATCGATATTGGCCATTTGTTTTTCTCCTGTGCGGTATCGTCGCGTCCGGAAGCCTCCGGACATTTCAGTGAGGTGCCACCTCCCCGACGAGGAACCATTGTGGGTTCAGGCGGCAGCGTGGAGACGCCACCGCCATCTGATCAGATTGTGGTTATTCGGCAGCGGCTTCAGCAGCGGGAGCTTCTGGAGCGGCTTCGGCGACGACTTCGGCCGCAGCTTCCGCTGGAGCTTCGTCGGCATCCTTGGAGGAGCTGCCTTCGGGGTTGAATTTGGTCTGGATGATCCGAGCGATGCGGGCACCGGGCTCGTTGATCGTGGCGAGCAACTTCGAGAGAATCGCTTCGCGGGAAGGAATGTCGGCGATCGACTGGAGCTTGTCGCCCGTGAGGACGGCGCCGTCGAGGATGCCCACCTTCATTTCCGGCTTCTTGAACTCCTTTTCGAAGTTCTTGATGGCCTTGGCGGCAGCGAAGACCTCGCTGTCACCCATGACGAAGGCGGTCTGGCCCACAAGGCTGTCAGCGATGTCGGGAAGACCGGCTTCCGTCAGCGCTTTCCGCATGTAGGTGTTCTTGGCGACGAGGCACTTGGCACCGCCTGCATTGAGGCGGTTGCGCAGTTCGGTGAACTGCTGGACGGTCATGCCGGTGTAATCGATGACGATCACGTAAGGCGACGCGTTGACCCGGTCGAGAAGGCCGTCGATGATGATTTTCTTATCAGGATTCATGGTCGTTGGACGGTCCGGGATTAGGAAGAAGCCTTGGTGTAGAGGCTCGACTCAAGTGGCAGGCCCGGCAGCATGGTGGCGGCGAGGGTGACGCTCTGGATGTAGTTGCCCTTGGCCGTTGGCGGCTTGGCGCGGACGACGCTGTCGACGAACGCCTGGGCGTTTTCGAGAAGCAGTTCGGGAGCGAAGGAGGACTTTCCGACGGGGCCGGAAACGTTGCCGTTCTTGTCGAGCTTGAAGTCAACACGACCGGCCTTGACTTCCTTGACGGCCTTGGCGACATCGTCGGTGACGGTGCCGGTCTTCGGGTTCGGCATGAGGCCGCGCGGTCCGAGGACACGGGCGATCTTGCGGACTTCGGTCATCGCATCCGGCGTCGCGATCGCGGCGTCGAAGTCGGTGAAGCCACCCTGCACCTTGGCGATGAGGTCTTCGTAACCGACGTGCTCGGCACCGGCGGCCTTGGCGGCTTCGGCGGCGGCACCCTGGGCGAAGACGGCGACCCGGACATTCTTACCGGTGCCGTGTGGAAGGGAGACGGAACCACGAACCATCTGATCGCTCTTGCGCGGATCCACTCCGAGGTGGAACGAGAGGGTGACGGTGGGGTCGAACTTCGGAGCCGGGAATTTCTTCACGGTGCCGATTGCTTCATTCAACGAGTAGGACTTGCCAGCTTCGACGAGCTTGACAGCCTCAACGTAACGTTTGCTGCGGTGTTTGGCCATTGTGTTGCTTGGTTTGCAGTTCGGTCGGGTCCTGCGGTTGCGGGATCCTCCTGCGGGTGCCGGACGTTTCGAGGCGTCCGGCTGAGAGTCTTAGTAACCTTCGATTTCGAGGCCCATCTGGCGGGCGGTGCCGGCAAGGATGCGGGCAGCGGCTTCAGGGTCCTTGGTGTTGAGGTCGGGCATCTTGATCTTCACGACGTCCATGAGCTGGGCCTTCGTGAGCTTGCCGACCTTGATTTTGTTCGGCTCCTTGGAACCGGAGGCAAGACCGGCCGCCTTCGTGAGAAGGTTGCCTGCGGGTGGCTTCTTGGTGATGAACGAGAAGGTCTTGTCCTTGTAAACGGAGATGACGACTGGAAGGACGTCGCCCGACTGGGACTGGGTGGAGGCGTTGAATTCCTTGCAGAACGCCATGATGTTCACACCGGCCTGGCCGAGTGCGGGACCGACTGGCGGTGATGGATTGGCGGCTCCTGCTGGAATCTGGAGCTTGATGAGTTTGACGACTTCCTTGGCCATGGTGTTTCGGAGTTGCGGGGACGTTCTTGAGAGTGGATGGGATCAGGGACTTCCGGCCCTGAGGCGGTGCGATTTCAGGCTCGCTCGACCTGCCAGTATTCGAGTTCGACAGGAGTGCTGCGACCGAAGATGGTGACTGAAACACGGAGCTTGCCGCGTTCCGGATCGATTTCCTCGACGATGCCGGTCTGGCTCTGGAACGGACCATCGGCGACCTTGACGGTATCGCCGACTTCGAAACTGATGGCGGGGCGGACGTGTTCCTCGCGCTCCTTGATCTGGGAAAGCATCCCTTCGACCTCGCGGGTCCGCATCGGGATCGGGATGTCCTTGGTGCCGGCAAAGCCGATCACTCCGTCCATCTCCTTGATGAAATACCAGGCCTTCTCGACGAGACGGTTGTCTTCAGTCAGGAGGCTCATGTTGACGATGATGTAGCCTGGGAAAAACTTCCGCTTGGTCTCGGTCTTCTTGCCACGACGGATCTCAGAGACCATCTCGGTGGGAACGAGCGCGTCGAACACGACGTCACCCAGCTCCTCAGCCTCGGCATTGCGGAGGATGCGGTCTTTGACTTTCTGCTCCTGACCGGAAAGAACGTGGACCACGTACCATTGGTCTTTAGCTGGAGGAATTGCGGCCATGTTGGGAAGAGGGAGAAAACGGGAAAACGGGAAGCGCAGACGGCTTCAACGACCTAAGCTGGTGAAGAACGTGACGATCTGAACGTGGAGGAAGTCCCAGGCCTGGACGAAACCGGCGAGAAGGATCATGGCGATCAGAACCACAACCGTCGAGTCAACCAATTCGCGATACTTGCGGAGACCCTTGATCTTCGGGTCGGATTCCCAGGGCCAGCTGGCCTTGTGGAGTTCTCCACGGACTTCGCCGGAGAAACTTGAGATCCGCGCCCACTTCTTGACCACCAGGACGAGCAAGGCGATGGAAATGACCCAAACGATGCCTGTTTGCACCCAGCTATCGTTGATCATCAGGAATTTCATTTAGGACAGAGGCGGGGAAAAATGCGTTGAAAAGGATGGCACGGAAGGAGGGACTCGAACCCACAACCAATGGTTTTGGAGACCACTACTCTACCAATTGAGATACTTCCGTGTTGAGGCGACTGAGG
>JAIXVN010000203.1 GCA_027483005.1 Verrucomicrobiaceae bacterium | reverse complement strand
GGAAGTCCGCGAGACCAAGGCACGCGTCTTCCTGCTCGGCGGTCGCGCCTACCCCTTCCGGCTCGATTACTTCAAGTTCAAGGAGAAGCTCGGCTCGGTCCGGCTCGAATGGAAGCCGCCACACGGCGAATGGGAAGTGCTGGCCGCGCCCTATCTCTCCCCCGCCTCGGCCTCCCAGGTCGCCGTCGTCTCGACCTCCTTTCCCGCCGATGATGCCAGCGAGGGCTACGAGCGCGGCTCCGGGATTTCCAAGGACTGGCATGAGGCCACCACCACCGCGGCAATCGAGGTCGCGAACCAGGTCGTCGGGCGCCTGCCCGGCCTCAGCGGCGTGAAGGACGACGACCCTGATCGAGCGAACAAGCTGAAGGGCTTCATCGCCACCTTCGCCGAACGCGCCTTCCGCCGCCCGCTCAGCGACGAGCAGCGCCAGCTTTACGTCGAGCGACCCTTCGCCGACGGCACACCGCCGGAGCAGGCGGTGAAGCGCGCCGTCATCCTCATCGTCAAGTCGCCGCGTTTCCTCTACCCGGCACTCGGCACGGAAAAGGACGACTTCACCGTGGCCGCCCGGCTGGCCCTCGGTGCTTGGGATTCCCTGCCCGACCAATCCCTGTTGGACGCCGCCAAAGTCGGCCAGCTTCGCACCCCGGAGCAGGTGAAGGCCCAGGCCCAGCGGCTCGTCGCCAATCCGCGGGCCAGGGCGAAGCTTAACGAATTCTTCCAGCGCTGGCTCAAGCTTGATTCCGAAAGCGACCTGCTGCGCAAGGACCCCACCCAGTTCCCCGGCTTCGATTCTGCCGTCGTCGCCGACCTCCGCCGCTCGCTGGAGCGCTTTGTCGAGCAGGTCGTGTGGAGCGAAACGTCGGACTACCGGCAGCTTCTGGAAGCCGACTACCTCCTTCTCAACGACCGTCTCGCCAGGTTCTACGGCGTCCCCGTCCCCGAAGGCGACGGCTTCCAGCCGGTGAAATTCGACCCCGCCCAGCGCGCCGGCGTGCTCACCCATCCTTATCTGCTCGCCCGACTCGCCCACCCCGACAGCACCTCGCCGATCCACCGCGGCGTCTTCATCACCCGCAATGTCCTCGGCGGCATCCTCAAGCCGCCGCTCCAAGCGATCGCTTTCGAAAACCACAAATTCGATCCCAAAATGACGATGCGCGAGAAGGTCGCCGAAATGACCCGCGCCGCGAACTGCATGACCTGCCACGAGACGATCAATCCGCTCGGATTCTCGTTGGAAAACTTCGACACCATCGGCCGTTTCCGTCTCAGCGAGGGCGACAAGCCGATCAACCCGGAAGCCGACTACAACTCGCTCGAAGGCGAGCTGGTCCACCTCCGCGGTCCCCGTGACCTCGCGAGCCACGCGGTGCAATCGGCCGGTGCCCGCCGAGGATTCATCCGCCAGCTCCTGCAATACGCGATCAAGCAGAACCCCGCCGTCTATGGCCACGATTCCCTCATGAAGCTCGAAGCCTCCTTCACCGCCTCCGGCCACCACATCCGCCAGCTCTTCGTTGACATCAACACCCTCACCGCCCTCCAAGGCCTCACCGCCCCTGACCAGGCCAGCCGCTAGATCACCCGTAGCTGGAGCGTCTCGCTCCAGTGCGTTCGGGGCGCGTCTCGCTCCCCGACCATGACCTCCAAAGCCATGAATCTCTCCACACGCCGCTCCTTCCTCCGCCAGCTCGGCCTTTCCGCCGCCGCACTGCCTTTCCTCCCCGCCCTCCCCTCGCTCGCCCAGGACGCCCCCGGCGCAAAGACCCGGCGGATCATCTTCCTCTTCACCCCGAACGGCACCGTCCAACCCGAATTCTGGCCCGACCAGACCGGCCCGGATTTCAAGCTAAAGCGCATCCTCGCCCCACTCGAACCCTTCAAGAACCGCCTGATGACCCTCAAGGGCGTCTGCAACAAGGTCGGCGGCCATGGCGACAACCACCTGCGCGGCATGAGCTGCCTGCTCACCGCCAACCAGCTCCTGCCCGGCAACATCCAGGGCGGTGGCTGCATGCCCGCCGGATGGGCCAGCAACATCTCGATCGATCAGGAGATCAGGAATTTCCTCCAGGCACGCCCGGAAACCGCCACCCGTTTCGGCTCGCTCGAACTCGGTGTCGCCGTCCCCAATCGTGCCGACCCCTGGACCCGCGAGAACTACGCCGGCCCCAACCAGCCGGTCGCCCCGGTGAGCGATCCCTACGCCCTGTTTGAAAAGCTCTACGGCAGCATGAAGGACCGCGAGAACGTCGGTAGCGTTCTCGATGAAGTGCGTGAGGACCTCCGTACCATCGCTGCCCACGTTGATCCCGCGGAGAAGGACTTGTTGGATCAACATGCCACCTTCGTCCGCGAGATGGAAAAGGACCTCCAGAGCCCCGGCACCGCCACCCTGCTCTTCCCGCCGCCCGCCCTCGAGCCCGGCGTCGCCCTCGACAACGACGGCATCCCGAAGATCAGCACCATGCAGGCCGACCTGCTCGTCAACGCGATGGCCAACGGCATGGCCCGCGTCGCCACCCTGCAATACACCAACAGCGTCGGCCAGGCCCGCATGC
>JAIXVN010000256.1 GCA_027483005.1 Verrucomicrobiaceae bacterium | reverse complement strand
TACGCCGCGCTGCGCCGGATCAACACCATCGATTCGAAGCTGCTCACGGCGGAAGACCCGGTCGAGTATGACATCGACGGCATCGTCCAGATTCCGGTCAATGAGGCGATCGGCATGACCTTCCCGAGGATCCTCCGCGCCTTCCTGCGTCAGGACCCGGACCGCATCATGGTCGGGGAAATGCGTGACATCGACACCGCACAGATCGCCATCCAGGCCGCCCTCACCGGGCACTTGGTGCTTTCCACCCTCCACACCAACGACGCCGCCGGGGCCATTGCCCGTCTCGTGGACATGGGCTGCGAGCCCTTCCTCGTCGCTGCATCGCTCGAAGGGGTGCTTGCCCAGCGTCTGGTCCGCACGATCTGCAAGGAGTGCCGTGCGCCCTACGAACCCAGCGAGGCCATCCTCGCCCAGCTCGGCGTTTCCCCTCACGAACTCGGCGACAAGGAGTTCTTCACCGGAAAAGGCTGCGACGTCTGTGGCCAGACCGGCTACAAGGGTCGCCGCGGCCTCTACGAGCTCCTCGACATCACCGATCCCATCCGTGAAATGATCACCGAACGGCGCCCCAGCGTGGTCATCAAGCAGAAGGCTGTGGAACTCGGCATGAACACCTTGCGCGAAGACGGACTGCGCAACATCTACACCGGCCTCACGACCATCGAGGAAGTGCTGAAATACACCTGATATACACTTTTCCCCAGAATCTCCTTTGCAGGCATTTTCGAGTCGCCAGCCGCGATTCAGAATTCATAACGTCGCTCACTCGACCTTCCGATCTTTCAAAATCCCAACGATCCATGGCCAACTTCCAATACACCGCCCTCGACGCCAAAGGCGAACAGACGACTGGCGCCGTTCAGGCCTCGACTGACGCCGAGGCGATCCAGATCCTTCGTGGACAAGGACTTTACCCGACCCAGGTCATTGAGGAAGGCAAGGGAAAGCTTGCCACCCAGAAAGGAAAGTCCGCTGCGAAATCAAAGGCCAAGCCTGCAGCCGCACCCAAGGGCAAAGCCGCCGCCAAGACCGGTGGCCGGATCAAGCCGAAGATCCTCATGATCTTCACCCGCCAGCTGGCGACCCTGATCGACTCCGGCCTTCCCCTGCTTCGCGGCCTCACGGTCCTGTCCAAGCAGGAGCCGAATCCCGTGCTCCGCGCCACCCTCAACTCCCTCGCCGACTCCGTTCAGGGCGGTTCCACCTTCTCCGAGTCCCTCGCCCAGCACCCGAAGATCTTCAACAAGCTCTACGTGAACATGGTCAAGGCCGGTGAGCTTGGTGGTGTGCTCGAGCTCGTCCTCCAGCGTCTCGCCGAGTATCAGGAAAAGGCCAACAAGCTGAAGAACAAGATCGTGTCCGCGATGGTCTATCCGGTCATCGTGATGTTCATCGCCGTGGCCATCCTTGTCTTCCTGATGCTGTTCATCGTTCCGAAGTTCAAGGACATGTTCGCGGAAATGGGTGACTCCGACCTGCCGCTGATCTCCAAGATCGTCTTCGGCTTCTCCGAGTTCATGCTGGCGCGGCCCCTTGTCGTGCCGAATGCCGTGTTCATCTTCATCGCTGTCGGCGTCGTGGTCTTCCTCTTCAACATGTGGGGCACCACCAAGGGCGGCCGCAATGCCATCGACAACCTGAAGCTCAAGCTGCCGATCTTCGGTGACATCCAGCGCAAGAGCGCCGTCTCCCGCTTCTCCCGTACGCTCGGAACCCTGGTGACCTCCGGTGTCCCCATCCTCCAGGCGCTCAACATCACCCGTGAGACCGCCGGCAACGTCGTGATTTCCGCCGCCATCGACAAGGTTTACGATGCGGTCAAGGAAGGGGAGTCGATCGTGACGCCGCTCCAGGCCACCAACGTCTTTCCGGCGATGGTCATTTCCATGGTGGACGTCGGTGAGGAGACCGGACAGCTGCCGGAAATGCTCCTCAAGGTTGCCGACGTTTACGACGACGAGGTGGACAACGCCGTGACCGCCCTCACGTCGATTCTCGAACCGATCATGATCGTCATCCTGGCCCTCGTCGTGGGTGCTGTTGTGTTTGCATTGTTCCTCCCACTGATCAAGGTGATCTCGACGATGGGCAACCAGACGTGAGACTCCGTCCGTGGTCCAAACCTAACCCGCAGATCATGAAATCCTTTGTCTCCAAAAAGCGTTCCGGCTTCACGCTCATCGAGCTGCTCGCCGTGATCACCATCATCGTCATCCTCGCCGGCATCGTGGTCGGCGGGTTGAAGTTCGCCCAGGAACGGCAGGCCCGTGACAAGGCCAAGCTCCAGGTCAGCCTGATCGAGAAAGCGCTCGAGGAGTACAAACTCGACAACGGCAGCTATCCGGCCGCAGCGAATCCCACCGGAGCCGGTCAGTCGAACATGCTCTACAAGGCCCTGTATTGGGACGGTGCAAGCGACACCACCAAGACCAGGAAGATCTACGTCCCGGAACTTGACCCGGCCACCACCAAGCAAGGTTGGATCGAAGGAACCGGTGCAAACGCAACCATCAAGGATCCATGGGGCAGTGAGTATCGTTACCGCACGGGCAACAGTGCGGTGAATCCGGACTTCGACTTCTGGTCGGTCGGCAAGGATGGCAAGACCAGCACCAGCTCCACGACTCCGGACAACAAGGATACCCGCGACGACCTCCGGAACTTCTGAGCCGCCGGCCGCGAAAGTTTCCTTTCCACTCGACGCCCGCCTCTTCGGCGGGCTTCTTGTTTCCAACACATGAGCGAAGAGAACCAGTCTCCTGAAGAAAGCACGGCCAAGAAGCCACGAAAGGCCGCGGCACCGAGAGCGAAGAAGGCCGTGAAGGCTGTGAAAGCGGAGAAAGCTCCAGCAAAGCCGGCCAGGGACACCAGCGGACTCCCCGACGTGCCACAGACCCCTTCCGAGGAAAGTCGCCGCGCTCCCGAACCTGAGCCACAGGAAGCTCCTCGAGTGGAAATTCCTCGAGTGGAGCCCCGTCGAGAATCACCGCAGGCAGCAGAGGATTCCGCCCGCTCCGGATGGCCAGAAGTCGAGACCATTCAAGGTGGCAACCAGCCGCCAACCTCCGGCAAGCGCAAGCGCCGTCGCAAGAAGAAGGGTGGCCAGGGCGGGCAGGCTCCAGCCGTGGCAGGTTCGCTTGAAGTCGCCCCGCTTCCGCCGCGCCCACCTCAGTCCCAGCCGCGCCGTGAAGTGCAGGAAGTTTCGGAACCTGTCGAAGCCTCAGTGCCACGCCAGCAGGGGCCACGGGTGCAGCTCGATCTCGACGATCTCGCGGAGAAGGCCTGGAAGATTTTCCAGAGCGAAGTGGCGGAGGAAGGCATGGCCCTGATCGGCGATCATGACGCGCGCGAGCTCAGCCGCAAAAGCTTCCGACTGGCCGAGATTTTTCTCGAGGAGCAGTCGCGTCGCATCCGCTGAAATGGCATCGCCAGGGAGCGGCGGAGTGCGTTCGCCGTATCCATGGTGATTGTTGAATCACGTCCGCGATCCCTTCTGCGTTTGTCCTTGCGCGGGTGGGGGGCCTTTGCAGAATCCGCGCCCCGCGCCGCGGTTCCATCCCATGAGCGAAAATGCCACGTTTGATCAGATCGGTGACCTCCTGCGTCGCCACAAGTCCTTTGTGATCCTCAGCCATGTCCGCCCGGACGGTGACGCGATCGGCTCCCAGATCGCGCTCGGATTCGCCCTGGAGGCTGCCGGGAAAACGGTCCGCCTCATCAATGAGGATGGCCTGCCGGACAATCTGGCGTTCATGGCTGGATCGGATCGCATCGAGATACCGCCCGCCGATCCGATCGACTGCGAGGTGGTGATCGCGCTCGATACCGCGACGAAGCCACGCCTCGGCGATGCCGCCTTGCATGCCGCGTCGGCCGGGAAGGTGTGGATCAACCTCGACCATCACGTTTCCAATCCGCGCTACGGGGATTTCAACTACATCGATTCGACCAGCCCGGCGACCGGACAGATTCTTTATGAATTGATCACGGCTCTGGACCTGCCCTGCCCGCCAGAGACCCGCGATGCGATCTACGTGGCGGTTTCCACCGACACCGGATCGTTCCAGTATCCCTCGACCACCGCGAAGACCTATGAGATGGCGGCCGAGCTGATCAAGCGCGGCCTCGACGTCGGAAAGATCAACGAACTCATCTACGACAACCATCCGTTCCGACGTGTTGAGTTGATGCGCGCTTTGCTCAACACGCTGGAGAGCAGTGCCGATGGTCGCGTCGCCTGGTGGCAGATGCTTGACCAGACCCGCGTTTCCCTGGAACTCCGTCCCGAGGACAGCGAGGGGCTGATTGACATCGTCCGCGCGATCCGCGGCGTGATGGTGGCGGTCTTCTTCGAGGAACTGCCGGATGGGAAGATCCGGGTTTCGATGCGCTCGAAGGACCGCCGGGTCGATGTCTGCAAGATCGGTCAGGAGTTCGGAGGGGGGGGGCACGCATTGGCGGCGGGCATCCGGATGAAGGGGCCGCTTGAGGAGGCGAAGGCACTCGTGCTGGCGGGGATCGATCGGTCGGTGAAAGCGGCGAATTTTTAACAGTCAGAGTTTTAACTTTAGAGAACACAGAGAACGCAAAGAGGAGAGGGCATGGGTGTTTTGAAACCCTTTGTGCTCACTTTGTTCTTTGGGGTTCATGAAAAAACCAACCCAACTTTCAACATGAGACAGAACGAATTTGAACCGGCGGGCCCGAGCGGCGTGATGCTGATCGACAAGGCTCCGGACATGACCTCGCACGACGTGGTGGCG
>JAIXVN010000494.1 GCA_027483005.1 Verrucomicrobiaceae bacterium | reverse complement strand
GCACCCAGGCCGCCCGCGAGGCAGGCAACATGGTCGATCTCGACAGCAATCCGACGAAACTCATCGAGATCGTCGAGATCGGAAAACAGCTCCTCATGACCCGCGGCTCTCTAACAACCTTCTCGATCGCCAACGACGTCGCGAAGTACTTCGCCATCATCCCCGCCATGCTGATGGTGACCTTCCCCGCGATGGCCGCGCTCAACCTGATGAAGCTCGCCTCGCCGCAAAGCGCCATCCTCAGCGCGGTGATCTTCAACGCCCTGGTCATCATCGCCCTGATTCCGCTGGCCCTGAAAGGCGTGCCCTACAAGCCGATGGGAGCCGTCATGGTGCTGCGCCGGAACCTCCTCATCTACGGCCTCGGCGGCCTCATCATCCCCTTCATCGGCATCAAGGCCATCGACCTCGTCATCACCACCCTTCACTTCGCCTGACTGTGGCTGGAGCACCCTGCTCCAGTCCGTCTCTGGAGCTTCCAGCTCCAAGTCTTCATCTGAATCACCATGAAAACTCTTCTAACAGAAATTCGCCGGGCCCTCGTCTCCACCCTCATCCTCGCCGTCGTCTGCTGCGGACTTTATCCACTCGTGGTCACCGGCATTTCCCAACTCGCCTTCAAGGACAAGGCCAACGGAAGCCTGATCACCGACAAGGATGGCATCGTCCGTGGCTCCACCCTCCTCGGCCAGAACTTCAGTGGCGATGGCTACTTCCATCCCCGCCCTTCAGCCGCCGGCGCGAACGGCTACGACGCCTCCGCCTCCAGCGGCAGCAACCTCGGCCCCACCTCCCAAAAGCTCGCCGATCTGCTAAAGGAACGCATCGCCACCTATCGCGCCGAAAACAACCTCGCCGCCGATCAAGCCTTGCCCGCCGATGCAGTCACCGCCTCCGGCAGCGGACTTGATCCGCACATCAGCCCCGCCAACGCCTTGCTGCAGGTCGAGCGCGTTGCCAGGGCCCGCAAGTTTTCGCCGGATCAAGTGAAAGCCCTCATCACTGCGAATACTGACGAGGAGGACTTCAGGCTTCTTGGCGACGATGGCGTGAACGTCCTAAAGCTTAATCTCGCCCTCGACGCGATCGATTAAAATCTGATCCGTGTTCATCCTGTTCATCCGTGGTTGAAACTCTTCAACTGCCTACCGCCGCTCCATGACCGACTCCGATTCACGCCCCGATCCGGATGCCTTGCTCGCGCAGGTGCAGCGCGAGGAGAAGCAGGGAAAGAGCGGGCGGCTCTTCATCTTCCTCGGGATGTGCCCGGGCGTTGGGAAAACCTACGCGATGCTTCTGTCCGGACGGCAGCATCAGAACGAGGGACTCGATGTCCTCATCGGGGTGGTGGAAACTCATGGCCGCGCGGAGACGCTGGCCCTGGTGGAGGGTCTGCCGATTCTACCCCGCCAGAAACTCGAACACGGCGGTCATACACTTGAGGAGTTCGATCTCGATTCCGCACTTGCCCGCCGACCGGATCTGTTGCTGGTCGATGAACTTGCCCACACCAACGCACCCGGCAGCCGACACCTGAAGCGCTATCAGGATGTGCTCGAATTGTTGGACGCCGGCATCGACGTCTGCACCACGGTCAACGTCCAGCACATCGAGAGTCAGGTGGACATCGTCCGGCAGGTCACCGGCGTGGCCGTGCAGGAAACCGTGCCCGATCTCATTCTCGACCGCGCGCACGAGATCCAGCTCATCGACCTCAGCGTCGAGAAACTCATCCAGCGCCTTTCCGAAGGTCGGGTCTATCTCGGCGAGCGCGCCCAGGCAGCGGCGGATGGATTCTTCAAGGAAGGCAATCTAACAGCCCTGCGCGAGCTGGCGCTTCGTTTCACCGCCGAACGGGTGGACCGTGATCTGGAGGATATCCGCCGCGCGAAGCGGGTCAGCAGTCCTTGGAAAACCCATGCGCGTCTGATGGTTGGCGTGGGGCCCACACCTTATTCGGAAAGCCTGATACGCTGGACGCGCCGCGCGGCAGGGCGACTTGGTTGTCCATGGATGGCAGTGTGGGTGGAGCGCACGCAGCCGCTCAGCGCGTCTGAGGAAGACCTGCTCGCCCGCGGGCTCGCACTTGCCCGAAGACTCGGCGCGGAAGTCGTCCACGCGACTGGCGACGACATCGCGGAGACCCTGCTGGAAGTCGCCCGCGAGCGCAACGTTTCCCAAATCATCATCGGCAAGGCGGACCGCCGATCCCGTTGGAAGGCCTCACTGAATGACCGGATCATCGCAGGCAGCGGTGACATCGACGTCTGCGTGGTGAGGCCCCTCATCGGTCGGCCCTCGTCACGGATCAATCCCCCGCCAGCCGGCCGGATCGACGCCAACCAGCTTCACGAGATCGGCCTGGTGCTGATCGCCACCACGCTCCTCACCGCCCTCTGCTGGAGCCTGCAGCGATGGACCGGTTACACGCTGCCGGCGCTGGTGTTTTTGCTCGGCATCGTGCTCACAGCCCTGCATGTGAGCCGCCTCGCGGTGCTGCTGATGGCGACCCTGTGCGCGCTGGTCTGGGACTACTTCTTCATTCCTCCGCGCTTCACGTTTCATGTCAGTGATCCGGAGGACATGGCGATGCTGGTGATGTTCTTCGTCGTCGCCATCAGCATGGGCCATCTAACAGCCCGACTCAAGAAGCGCGAGGCAGCCGAACGACGCCGACAGGTCGAAACCGATGCCCTGTTGCGGGTCACGCAGAGTGCCGCGCTCGCTCCGGAAATGGAAAAGGGACTCGCGGAGGCACTCCGAATCATCAATTCGGTGCTGGAAGCAGAAACGGCGCTGGTCGTTCGCAGGCTCGATCACTCACTGCCCTCGGAAGTACACCCCGCCAGCACACTGATGCTTTCCTCGCAGGACTTCGGCGTCGCGGCCTGGACTTATGCGAACAAGCAGATCGCCGGGCGGTTCACCGACACCTTGCCGCAGTCCGAGCTCACCTGGTTTCCTCTCCAGACCGCGACCTCGGTGATGGGTGCGCTTGGCATCCAGCTGAACCGCGAGGCCCAGGGACTCGACTTCTCACGGCGCCAGGCGGTGGAGGCCTTCGCCCTGCAACTTGCCCTCGTTCTCGAAAAGGAGCACTTCATCCAGGCAGTGACCCACGCCGAGTTGTTGGAGAAATCCGAACGACTCCGCCGGACCCTGCTCGACAGTGTTTCCCATGAACTCAAGACCCCGCTGGCCGTGATCCGCGCGGCGATCGATGGCATGGGCGAGACCGCGAACGACCCCTACGTGGTCGAGATCAACACCGCCTCAAAGCGGCTCCAGCGGCTGGTTGACGGCCTGTTGCAGATGACACGATTGGAATCCCAGATCGTCGAGCCGCAGATTGAATGGTGTGACGTCCACGAACTTCTCGACGAGGCCATCTCCGCGGCGGGTGATTCCTTGAAGCACCATCCTGTCGGAACCGAGATCGCGCCTGATCTGCCATTGGTGAAAACCGATCAAGCCCTGCTCGTGCAGGCACTCGCCAACATCCTCCACAATGCCGGAGTTTACACGCCGGATGGATCGGCGATCGATGTTCGCGCCTTTCATTCCGGCAAGCAGCTTCACCTGGTCGTCTCCGATCATGGCCCCGGTCTGCCGAGCGGCGAGGAGTCGAAGATCTTCGGGAAGTTTTACCGCGCCCCGGGGTCTCCGGCCGGAGGAACCGGGCTGGGACTCTCGATTGCGAGAGGTTTCCTCCGCGCGCTTGGGGGTGACATCTCGGCACGTAACAAAGCTGAAGGCGGAGCCACCTTCGAGATCACGCTGGCGGCGGAGTTCACGACGGAAAGCAGCCATCCGATTCCCGGCCTTGTTTCCGAACCATGAGCAGGGGCACACTGACTGCGGATGACCGCCCTCGTCATTGATGATGAAATCCAGATCCGTCGCCTGCTGCGGCTGGCGCTGGAATCGCGGGGCTACACGGTGCGTGAAGCGGAGAACGGCCAGCTCGGCCTTCAGGAAGCCGCGTTTCACCGGCCCGACGTCGTCCTGCTCGACCTCGGTCTGCCCGATCTCGATGGCCTCTCCGTGCTTCGCAAGCTCCGCGAATGGAGCGATGTGCCGGTGCTGATCCTCTCGGTGCAGGACCAGGAAAACATCAAGGTCGCCGCACTGGAACGCGGGGCCGACGATTATGTCACCAAGCCCTTCAGTACGGCGGAGTTGATTGCCCGGCTCGCGGTCATCCAGCGCCGGCGGGTCTCAAATGATTCGCCGCAACTGGTGGTCGGCTCCTTGCTCATGCACCTCGATCGCCATGAAGCCGAACTGGCGGGTCACCCGATGAAGCTGACGCCGACGGAGTTCGCCTTCCTGCGCAGCCTGGCTCGCCATGCGGGAAAGATCGTCACGCAGCGCCAGATCCTGCGCGAGGTCTGGGGACAGCAGGGCGATGGACAAACGCACTACCTCCGGGTTTATGCGAACCATCTTCGGAAGAGGCTCGGCGACAAGCTCCTCATCCGCAACGAACCGGGCATCGGCTATCGCTTGATCGAGCCCGGTTGAGGCCATTCAGGACCGATTCTCCGGAAGATGCGGCTGGCAGTATTCCTGGTCGTCGGTCGAGCTGACATAGAACTCCAGCGAGGCATCATCGTGCTCGGTCTTTCCACAGGTCGCGCAGCGGTGAAGGGCATTCGCACTGGACTTCATCGCGGAGCGAAACTGCCGGCGACGCCGCAGCACCTGCCAGCCACCGGACTGGATGGCATTTCCTGCTCCGATCGCCGCACCACTCAGGAAGCCCACCAGGTGCGCGGCGTTGGCAACAGGGCCCACGGTGCCGGTGAAACAAACGACCAGCCAGATCAACATCCAGGCGACGGTCTGGCTGTTCATGGAAAACTCCGG
>JAIXVN010000412.1 GCA_027483005.1 Verrucomicrobiaceae bacterium | reverse complement strand
GGGGGGCGCTGATACCGGTAGAGTCCGGGCGAATCAAGGGGAGATTCAGAAAAACGCCTCGCCGACCTGTTGGCTTTCCCGCCCGGAGGGGGGCCTTGCGCGAGTTTTCGCTGGGATCGACTCCGATCTTCTTCGGAGTTTCATGGCCGTTCGCAACCTGCCACAAGACGCGATGACCAGCGCGGCAGGCAACCTTCGATTCCCCGTTGCCGCCATTCCAGACGCAGAGGCAGTCGATGAATTCGAAGCCGTGCCGATCCAGCTTGTCGCTGACATTCATGATTTTCACCTGGGCAAGCTTTTCGCGGCTGATCTTCAAGCTTTGGGAAACGCCAGGAGTGCTTTCAGGATCAGCGGCGGTGAACTTTTTTCCGATCGGAAGGATGAGCAATGAGCACCCGTTGTGATGCCCGGCGATCAAGGCCCAGAGGGTGTCTCCGGCGATGACTACGGTTCGGACTCCCTGGCCTTCGCCGTTGCCGATATCGGTTGCGATTTGGGCCACGGGCGCGGTGTGGCAGCCCCAAAGATAGCCCCACCGCTCTCCGTTGCCCATCGGCGTGAAGCCCCCTTCCCACAGATCGTAATCACCACCGAGGACCATCCTGCCTGGGGCGAAGGCGGGAGCGGCAGTGACCTGGTGGATGCATCGGGTGTTGATGCTGCGGAACTTTTTCTCCCCAGGCAGCAGGGCATGAAGGGTTTCCGGATGTCGCGGGTCGCCGGATCTGCCGTTGATCAGAATCGCCCCGCGAGGCAAAAAATGGAACTTCAAAGACCTTGGGATCAAACGGTTGTCAGCTTCCGTGAAAACTGCATGGTTCCCTCCATGTCGTTTGCTCCCGTCCGCATCTGGCTGGCCGCCACAGCGCTGATGGCATCGCTGTGCCCGGCCACTCCGGTGACGCTGACCATCCAGCCTGGCGGGGTGATCAACACGACCTACACCATCGGCTTCTCTTCCAATTTCCCCGCTGCAGCCAGCACGATTGGGGGCAGCATCCAGGCCGATGTGAGGTTGACGGCGGGAACCGACAACAAGGTCGAGAGGTTCAGAATGACTGGCGGGAGGATCACACAGTCCAATACCGATGCGACGGTCAACGTCAGCTTCAACGGCAGCGCAAAAATCATCACCACCGGCGTGGCGGGCGTCCCCAGAACAGACACCACCGGCGGAGCGGTGACGGTGGCCAGCGGGATCATCTCCAACGTCGGCCACTTCTACGACATGAACGAGGGCAAGATCACCATTCGCTTCACTCCGCTCGCAGGCTCGATGTCCGAGTCCATTACCAATCTGGCCCTCTCTCCCGAGCCAGTGGCGCGCGTTGGGACCTCCACCCTGACGACCTCCACGCCGATCGCTTCCCCGAGCTCCACCACCTGGTGGAAACGCCGACAAATCACACTCTCCCACACCCAGGACGTCACGCAAACCACCGTCTCAGGAGCAGTCAGCTACTCCATCCGCCAGCAAGGCAGCTACAGCGCCATCGGCGAGGCGGTGTTTCCCGGGGATGGCTTTGTCAGCTGGTCACAGACCAATCGGGGGGTCAGGCCTCTTGAGCTGACCGACCGCGATCCGCGCACCGGCCAGCCGCTGCTGGTGATGTATGCCTTCCGTGCCGGGACCGGAAACTGGCAAGTGCCGGTCACCTTTCTCCCAAGCACCTCCAAGGTCCGCCTGCAACTGCCTGCGAACGGACTCCTCGCCCCGGTGAAATGGGAATACTGGTCGGGAAACAGCCCCGTCAGCTGGGTGCCGCTCACAGGGACCCCTCAGACGGGAGGCATCACCCCTCTCAACGCCTCCGGCACCCTCACCCTGACCATTCCCACCGGGCGAAAGGGCTTCATTCGGGCCTCGGTGCCCGCACCCTGAGCGAAAGGGGCTGTTTTTTGACCCGGACTTTCGCCTTGCCAAGGGGCTTTCGATCCCTAGGGTCGCCGTCCGTTTTTCTTTCTCTGGCAGACGGTTGGCGCCCCGGTGTCTGTCAGATTCCTTCTCGGGGCAATGTCGGAAGGAAAACGAAACCAACTAACCAAACCACCAACCCCGCATCCAAATGAGCAGTGCACTCGCAGCTCCAACCAATCAGGAACTGAGCGATCTGATCGACGCCAAGTTCCGTGAGTTCCGCGAAGGAACCATCGTCAAGGGCACCATCCTTGAAATCCGCCCGCAGGTCGTCCTCGTCGACATCGGCTACAAGTCCGAAGGCGCCATCCCCTCGAACGAGTTCGAGGATGAGGAAATCGAACCCGGCGACGAAATCGAAGTTCTTCTTGAGAAGCTCGAAAACGACGAAGGCATGGTCGTCCTCTCCAAGGAGAAGGCCGCCCACAAGCAGAACTGGGAAAAGATCGTCAAGGTCTTCCAGGACGGCGGCCTCGTCCGCGGCAAGGTCAAGTCCGTCGTCAAGGGCGGACTCACCGTCAATGTCGGCGTCGAAGCCTTCCTTCCCGGCTCCCAGGTGGACATCATCCCGCCGAAGGACCTCAACGAATACGTCGGCAACGTTTACGAATTCAAGATCGTCAAGGTCAACGACGAGCGGAAGAACATCGTTCTCTCCCGCCGCGAGGTCATCGAGGCCGAGCGCGCCGAACTCCGCCAGCGCTTCCTCCAGACCGTCAAGGTCGGGGACAAGGTCATCGGTGCCGTCAAGAACATCACCGACTTCGGTGCCTTCGTCGACCTTCAGGGCATGGACGGACTCCTCCACATCACCGACATGTCGTGGGGCCGCATCAACCATCCTTCCGAACTCCTCCACATCGCCCAGTCCGTTGAGGTCATCATCCTCGACGTGGACCGCGACAAGGAGCGCGTTTCCCTCGGCCTCAAGCAGATGTCCGACAATCCATGGGAGGACATCGAGCGCAAGTTCCCGATCGGCCAGCACGTCCAGGGCCGCGTGACCAAGCTCCTTCCCTACGGTGCGTTCGTCGAAATCGAGCGCGGTGTCG
>JAIXVN010000114.1 GCA_027483005.1 Verrucomicrobiaceae bacterium | reverse complement strand
CTGGCCGAAGCGCATTCCTACGCCCAACGCCTGACCGCCGCCAAGGGCATCGAACTGGGCTGGCACCAGAGCGGCCTGCTGCCCGGGGAGCCGGATCACCGGGTGCAGGAAATCATTTCGCTGATGCGGGTGCTCAAGGAGGCGGTCAACAATCTTTCCCACCACTCGAATGCAGGCCGCGCGCGGGTGCACATCGCCTTCCGGAAGCAATTGCTCGGGATCGTGATCCAGGATGACGGCCGCGGGTTTGATCCGGAGCATTCGCGGCCAGGCGCCCGGGGTTTGAAAAACATGCGGCGGCGCGTCGAGGAGCTGGGCGGTGGATTCAAGCATCGCGGGCGGGTAGGCACCACACTCTGCCTCACGCTGCCATTGCCCTTGCAGCGCGTCGCCGCAGTGGAGGCGGAAGAGCCCGCCACTCCGACACTCTCGAAGTGAACCCGCCGCCGGGGCCGAAGCGGCGTCTCGGCTGACGGGGGCACAGACGGCCGAGACCCGGGTGGAGTCGTCGGACCACCCCGGGAAAACCGTACCCACCTCCCCTCTTCGATCTCCTCATCGGGGGCTCCGGCGTCCTTTTCTGCACGGGCCATTCCCCCTGCACCGGGTAGCCCCATTACCCCGAAATTACCCCGCCGGGATCATTGACCCTGCGGCCTCGTGACCGCGAACGTCTGCGCTGCTTGTCGAAGAACCACCTCATGAACCAACCGTTCGTCCCTGCCTCGTCCGAGCCCGCTTCCACCCCACCCCGCAAGGTCCTGCTCGTCGGTTGGGACGCCGCCGACTGGAAGGTCCTCCACCCGCTGCTCGACGCCGGGAAAATGCCCCACCTCGCCCGCCTCCTTGAGAAGGGCGTCATGGGAAACATCGCCACCCTCCAGCCCGCGCTCAGCCCCACGCTGTGGACCTCCATCGCCACCGGCAAGCGCCCCTACAAACACGGCATCCTCGGCTTTTCCGAGCCCGATCCCGTCACCGGCGGCATCCGCCCCATCACCAACCTCTCGCGCAAGACCAAGGCGATCTGGAACATCCTCAACCAGGAGGGAAAAAACACCATCACCGTCGGCTGGTGGCCGTCCAACCCCGCCGAGCCCTTGTCCACGGGCGTGATGGTCTCCAACGACTACCAGCAAGCCCACGGCAGCAATGCCTATGAGCCGGACAAGTGGCCGCTCAAGCCGGAAACCATCCACCCCGAGCGGCTCGTCCGCCACCTCAAGGACCTGCGTTTCCACCCGGCGGAGCTCACCGAGGACGACCTGCGCGCCTTCCTGCCCGGCCTCGATGGCATGAGCCGTGAGGACCTCGACAAGGCGGAGAAGGACCCGCGCGTCCAGTCGCTCGCCAAGATCATCGCCGACTGCACCAGCATCCACTCTGCCGCCACCGCGCTGATCCAGAACGAGCCCTGGGACCTGATGTGCGTTTACTACGACGCCATCGACCACTTCGGCCACGCCTTCATGAAGTATCACCCGCCGCAGCGGCCGCAGGTGAGCGACTGGGATTACCGGGTCTTCCACCACTGCGTGGAAATGGGCTACCTCTATCACGACGCCATGCTCGGCACCCTGCTCGATCTGGCCGGTGAGGACACCACCGTCATCCTGATGTCCGACCACGGCTTCCACCCGGACGACCTGCGCCTGAGCAACATCCCGCGCGAGCCCGCAGGCCCGGCCGCAGAGCACCGCCAGTTCGGCATCTTTGCCGCCATGGGCCCCGGCATCCGCCAGGACGAGCGCGTCTTCGGTGCCAGCCTCATCGACATCTGCCCCACCCTGCTCCACCTCTTCGGCCTGCCGGTGGGCGAGGACATGGACGGCAAGGTGCTGCTGGACATTTACGAACATCCACCCGCCGCCATCCAGCGCATCCCCAGCTGGGACGCCGTCCCCGGCGACCACGGCATGCACCCGCCGGACAAGCAGATCTCCGCTGCCGATTCCAAGGCCGCGCTCGAGCAGCTCGTCGCCCTCGGCTACATCGAGGAGCCGGACGCGGATCAATCCAAGGCCATCGAGCAGACCGTCCGCGAGCTCGACTACAACCTCGCCCAAGCCTGGATCGACGGCGGCTACTACGCCGAGGCCGTGACCCTCCTCGAGCGCCTCTACCAGACCTGGCCCATGGAGCACCGCTTCGGCTTCAAGCTCGCCACCTGCTACCAGAGCCAGGGCCGCGCGGCGGAGCTGCGCACGCTGGTCACCACCGTGATCGAACGCCGGATGCAGGAAGCCAGCGAGGCCGTGGCCACCCTCCAGGAGCTCAAGCTCGATGACGAGGAAGTCCAGAAGGCCGAAAAGGAACGCCTCGAGGCGATGACCGACCAAGAGAAGCAGAAGTTCGGTCACGAGCGCCGCGAGCTGCTGGCCAAGGCCCGCCCCAACCTGTTTTCCCTGCGCTACCTGGAAGCCTACGCCGACCTCGCGGAGAAACACTACGAGGACGCCCTCACCAAGCTCGAACAGCTCGACAGCGACTTCGGCGCGCGCCGCAACGCCCTCACCCTGCGCGGTGAGGTGTTGCAGCGGCTCCAGCGTTGGGACGAGTCGCGCGCCGCCTTCGAAGAAGCCCTAGCCCTCGACTCGGAAGCGCCCGGACCGCTGCTCGGCATGGCCCGCGCCGCCCTGGCCGCGCG
>JAIXVN010000211.1 GCA_027483005.1 Verrucomicrobiaceae bacterium | reverse complement strand
GCCCCAGCACTCGCGCGACGGCTTGCCGGATCACGCGATCCAGCCCCGTCTTGATGCCCAACGGACGCGGTGTCCCGTCGGGTCTCGGAATCCACACCCGTCGGACGGACGCGGGTCGGTAGCAGGTGGCAGGGCTTTGGAAAGGAGGATCGGGGGTGCTGGGAGCCTTGATGGGAATTCTTTCCGCACTCGACGGTGGTCATCAAGGCCGGTTGGGGGGATGAAGAGGAAGACTCGGAGCGGGACGCTCCAGAGACGGACTGGAGCAGGATGCTCCAGCTACGGGAGGATGCTGCTCCCTCTCCACTCCTCTTCCTGACCCCTGAATCCTGACCTCTGGTGCCTCAGGACTGGCAGGAGGAGGACTGCGGGTTTCGCTTCGGGGGGCTGGATTCGCCCCGCATTCTCGGGAGATGACGGGGCGGGTGAATTCATCCATCGTCACTCGAAGATAATCACTTATCAGAGCCCATCTCGATGGTGATTTCACCTGGCACTGAAACCCAGTCATGGCCAAACCCCAATCCATCTCCCAAGCGCCTCAAATCTTCCCGGCGAAATGTTTCCCTCCAAGGGGTTTTTCGTTGGTGGAGATGCTGGTGGTCATGGCGGTCATTTCGATCCTGCTGGCGGCGGCGGGGCCTGTGTTTGACAGCCTGACGTCCAGTCAGAGACCGGCGACGGTGGCCTCGGCGGTGGCCGGACAGCTTGAGCGGGCAAGGAGCCACGCGATGTCCCGCAACACCTTCGTCTGGGTGCGCCTGGGCAGGGTCGCGGAGGAGCCGAACGATTTCTTTGTGGGAGTCTATGAATCGCTGGATGGAAGCAAGGTTCCCAATGCTTCGAACATCAAGGGCTGTTGGACCGCACCGCGCTTTTCGAACATCAGCCTGACTATAAAGCTGGCGGCGGATTTTTCCCGTCCTTCGGTGTCGGATGCCGATCGACCGGAGGCCGCCGTGTGGATCCGTTTTTCCCCGGGCGGTGAGGCCTGGACCGTGTCGGCGGATCCGATGCAGAGCCGCATCAAGATGATCCCGCCGCCGGACGAGGGCGTGCTTTCCCGCTGGACCGAGATCGGCCTGCAGCCGACGCGCGGTGGAGTCGTTTCCCCGAAGCTCCGGGCGGATGTCGCCTCGGTCCAGATCGCCGGATTGACCGGACAGGCCCTTGCCTTCAGCCGCTGACTTGAACGCCATGAAACCCGGACCTGTTAGAGGCTTCACCCTGATCGAGACGCTTGTCGCGCTCGGGCTGTTCGTGTTCATGATCACGGTGCTGATGGGCGTGCTGCCCTTCGGCATGGGGCAGGTGCAGAACGCCGCCAACGAGGGCACCGCGCTGGCTTCGATGGAGAGCCTGCGGGACGACGTGAAGCTGGCCTTGAAGGAGCGGATGACGACGAGTCCCCGCCATCGGCTGGCCCTGCCGGCGGCCGGAGGCACTTCGCAGATCGACCTGCGTTCGCTGGACAATGGCGAGCTTTCCCCGAACGGCACGAATGCCCAGTTCCGCATTGTCGGCACGCTGCGCCGTCCCGCTGCGAATGCCAACGAGCCTGCCTTTCTCCAACTCCGCGCCACCTGGCCCGCCGATGCTCCTGCCGGCCGCGAGCGGGGCTCCGTGGATCTCGTCGCCGCCTTCGCGCCATGAATGCCACCTTCCCATCCAGGGACCGGGCCGGGTTCACGTTGATCGAGTTGCTGGTGACCATCAGCCTGCTGAGCGTGGTCCTGCTGCTCGCCACCCAGGTGGTCCAGTCGGCGCGCAGCAGCATCCGATCCTCGGAAAGCCGCTCGAACGCCGATGCCATCGCCCGGCGCGTGTTCAGCCAGATCGATCAGGATCTCTCCGCCATCGTCATCCGACCGGATGCCCGGATCGAGTTTGAAACACGGTCCGGAGACGACCGGATCGCCTTTCTAACAACCCGTCGCGGTCTCTCCGCCAACGGGGTGGGCGAGCGCGGGGTTTCCCTCGTCAGCTACCTTCACGATGGCAAGGACCTGCTGCGCGGATCACGCGGACACCAGTTCGATGACGCCGCTGCGAACGCCCTCAATCTGGAGCCGTACACCGGCTTTCCGGCCATCCCTTCAGGCGACCAACAGTCGCTGAGCGGGCAGATCCTGCGCTTCGAGGTGGAGTATCTGATCAAGGGCACCAACACCGTCACGATCGAGACCACCGCTCCGAAGACTTCCGAGAACCTCCGTGGAATCATCATCAGCCTCGTCGCGCTGGACCCCTTGGGCCTCCGTGCGCTCGACGATGCAAGGCGGCGCACGCTCGCGGCTGAGTTCGCCGATGCCCCGGCGGGCGGAGGCACGCTCGGGCGTTGGAATGACAGGCGCGACCAGCTTTCGCGCAGTGGCGTGCCGGGCATTCCACGGGATGTTGTTCAGTCCATCCGCTGTTATCAGCGCACCTTTCTCGTGCCATGAAGACCCGATCCAACTCTCCACGCCGCCATGGATCGGGAAAACCCGGGCTCGCCATCGTGATCGCGGTTTCCCTGATGGCGCTGCTGATGGTGCTGATCCTTGCGTTCCTGCTGACCAGCTCGACGCATCGCAACGCGGCAAGCACGGAGGTCGCGATGCGTCAGGCCGACAGCCTCGCGGACACCGCCGGGGAAACGCTCATCGCGGACTTGCAGGCGGAAATGCGCGCCGGATCGAGCAAGGTTGGCACGACCCCCGACGGCAAGGCCTCGTTCGACGTCGAGAACCCGAAGGCCATGGTTCCTTCCCGGGCCGTGAAGCCCGCCGTGGTCAGCGACACGCGTCTGAACCTGCTGGTGAAGCAAAGCGCGGGCGGCATGAAGTTCCATTCGATCGGCTCAGGATCATCCGCCGGAGTCATCCGTGCCTCCGCCGTTTCCACTGGCACGGCGGCGGCAGACGGACGTCGCGTTTCGGAAACGCGCTGGTCGGCTCCGAAGCTTTTCGAGGGAAGCGGCGATCTTTCCAACACCCAGGTGCCGGACTGGATCTACGTCACCCGTAGTGGCAGCAATCCGACCAGTTTCAGCGCGCCCAACAGCAGGTCACTGAATGCCGATGGATCGGCGAACCGCGACTACGTGGTCGGTCGCTACGCCTACCAGGTCTATGATGTTTCCGGACTTCTCGATGCCAATGTGGCGGGATATGGAGTCTCGGCTCCGGCGCTCAACGTCGCCCGCAAGGGTTCGCTGGTCTGGGCGGACATGAGCGTGCTTTCAAGCGGTTCTGCAGGCCTTTCGAAACTTGCGGAATGGCGTCATCCGGGAAGTTGGTCGAACCCGATCGATGACATGATTCGCCCCTGGGGTGAAACGACAGGATGGCTGAGGGCACCGGTCTTCAATGGCAGGTCGGACAACCTGTTTCTCTCTCGCAGCGACCTCATTGCCTATCAGAAGAGAAATCCAACGGTGATCAGCGAGGCAGTGCTGCCCTATCTTTCCACGGACGCACGGGAACTCAGCCAGCCGTCCTGGGCTCCGACCTTCGATGCCGGTGGAGCGTTCGATTACAAGGCGAAGAAGGATGATCCCAATTCGGTCAATCGTCGCATCGCCGGGGTGCGCGTGCTGGCCGCCTTCACCCGCCGCGATGGCAGCAAGGCGGTGGTGGGCGAGCCCTTGATCCGGAATCGTTTTCCGCTTTCGAAACTCAGGGTCTTCACCGAGGGAAACCGCAGCGAGATCCAGCGCTACTTCGGACTTGTGCCCGCGATCGAGGCCGGTGGCAAGGTGCTGGCCTGGAGACATGTGAATGCGCTCAATGGTTCGATCCGCAAGCTTCAGGAGGTGGCCACGGAAAACCGGGAGCCGGATTTCTTCGAACTGCTCAAGGCCGGGTTGCTGGAAGGTTCGGTGGCCAACAGCATGGACAAGAACGGGTTCTTCCAGGACATCGGCCGCGACAACAAGGACAGCTATCAGATTTATCGGATCGGTGCCTCGGTCATCGACCAATGGGACACCGACGATGATCCGACCGTGATCCAGTATGGTCTCGCGAATCCTCTGACAGGCGTGCGTGTCGATGATGCGATCGGGGTGGAGAACCTCCCTTACCTTCACTTCATCGGCGAGTCGCGGTTTCGTCGGCGGGATCGGGCCGCGCCTCCGAACGACTCGACCGCGACGACCTTCCTCACCTTCCAACTTTGGAATCCGCACAAGAACGCAGCCGAAGGACGGATCGCGTCGGGCGAGTACCGCCTCGCCTTCGCGGGAAAGAGCTTCATGGAATGGAACACCAGCACGGCGTCGGGCTACTCCGATCCCGGCTTCACTCCGTATCGTCGGACCTCGCCGGTC
The DNA here is from genome assembly GCA_027483005.1 of Verrucomicrobiaceae bacterium. Lineage (GTDB taxonomy): Bacteria > Verrucomicrobiota > Verrucomicrobiia > Verrucomicrobiales > Akkermansiaceae > Luteolibacter. The sequence continues at coordinate 2,690 of JAIXVN010000211.1, read as the reverse complement.
CGCAACTCGACCTTCGCGACCGACTACATCCAGTTCAACGTGTCAGCGGGAGCCAACAGCTTTGCCCAGCCCATCTACCTGAAACCAGGAACCGCCGGGGCCACCTCCGCGAGGCCGAATGACACGATCAACGGCACCGCTCCGGTCATTGGCTACAACGTCGGTGAGGTCGAGGCTCCCTACACCAGCGCCGCCACTCACGGCCAGCGCTACAGCAGCAACGGTCTTTTCTCCCGCTACGATCCCTCGCTGAACATCGCGCTCCAGAAGAACGTCAACGGCACCTGGGTGACCTACCAGCTCATCCCGGACTGGACGCTGACCCATGGTTTCGTGGTCGGCTCGCTGGTTGACAACACCAACCGCCTGTTCGCGGCCAACGGCAACTACGTGAACCTTCATTTGATGCAGATCGATCCCCGGACCAGCCGTTACGGGCTGTCCTCCACCACCGGCGGCGATCAGGCGATCAACAAGACCACCGGCAACCGCACTTACGACAACAAGTTCTTCCCTCCAGCGAGTTGGACCAGCCCCGGGGGTCGCCGTCCGCAGGAGTACCAGGCGAACGCCAGCAGCGGCAGCACCTCGCGGATCGTTCATCGCGACAACAGGCGTCGCCCCGCCGATGCCGGGACTCCTTTCACCGCCGACTCCAACCGTCCGGAGATCCTCAACCGGCCATTCCAAAGCGTCGCCGACATGGGGCTGGCGTTCCGTGACGAACCATGGACCTCGCTCAACTTTTTCGGCGATCCGGAGGATGCGGCGACTCCCGGTGATGGCGCCCTGCTCGACCTTTTCAGCATGACCGAAAGCCCGGTCCGAGGCGGAGTGGTCAATCCCAACAGCGCACCCGCCGCCGTGCTGGAAACCCTGCTCAGCAAGGCCGCGATCCGGGAGGGCGTCACTCTAACAGCCGCCCAGGCGAAGAGCTATGCGCAGGCCATCCGCACCGAGCTGGTGGCCAATCCGCTGATCAATCCCGCCGACATCGCGGCGCTTGCCGGAAAGATCACCCGCACGAATCCGATCCCGGGTTCGCTCAATCACAAGGACCGGCATGTCATCGCGCGGGCCCTGGCCGATGTGGCGAACCTGCGGACGTGGAACCTGCTCGTCGATGTGGTCGCGCAAAGCGGCAAGCTGGCCCCCACGGCAAGCGGACTTGAAAACTTCGTCAGCCAGGGCGAGCGTCGTCTCTGGCATCGACTCGCGATCGACCGCTTCACGGGCGAGGTGGTGGATCGTCGTCAGGAAACCCTCTCCGAATAGCATCATGCGTGTTCCATTCGCCACCAGCCTCCTCGCTGCGGCCAGCTTTCTAACAGCCCTGGGCCAGGCACCGAGCGGCCCGCGCATCCAGCTTTCGCCACCTGCCGGGCAGGAGCTGGCCTGGACGGTGGACTACACCTACACCAGGAGCCGCGAGAGCCTGCTGGAGGCCAAGAAGGAGGATCTGGCAGCAAAGGCGCTGGACCCGGCGGACCTCGCCCGACCGGAGCAGATCCGCTACCTGATCAAGAGCCCGGTTTCCTCGGCGATCACGAAGTTCGAGGGCGGGGCGAAGGATGAAGGCTACTACTTCGGGAACCACGAATTCCGCCTCACGCCGCGTTCGAAGGAGGTGCTGCTCACGGACCTGGCCAGCTACCCGACGGTCGAGCAGCTTTTCCGCAAGCGCTTTCCCGGCGTGCACTGGGTCACGCCGAAGCTCTTCGTGAAGATCGAGGACGCGCATGGCGAATCCTGCGCCTATTTCCGCGAGGCACCTGCCACGACGAAGCCGGATCCGGACAAGATTGATGACGTCACCGATGCCTCGAAGCTCCAGCTCCGCGAAGCCTGGTTCAGCGTGAAGACCGGGCTGCCGGTGGCATTCAAGAGCGGTGAGGCCACGGGTCGTTTCACCTTCGAGCCGGTTCCGAGCGGTCCGGTGGTCCCACCGGCGAATGTCCGCGAAAAGATCAGCGAGTTCGCCAAGTATGAGGCCTATCTGAAACAGCGGTCGGCGCCGGAGGGTGCCAAAAATGGGAATTGAGCCCACGTTCACTTGCAGTTCCGCTTTTTCAAAAGGCTCATGATTCGTCTCTCCCTTTTCCTCCTGGCCCTCGTCGCGTTGCTTCCGGCCGCCGAGGTGCCACTGCGTCTTGAACGGCATGACGGCCCCCATCCCTCGTTCACGCAGTCGCCGGGTGGGGTGACCGAGATCCGCGGGCCGATGTCGGTGCTCGCCACGCCCGGTGGCGCAATCCCGGCGGGGAATCTGGTACTAGAGATGGAGTACTTCTGCGCCGGTGGGGTGGCCTCTTTCGCGGTGCTGCCTGGACCGCCCTTCGACTCGAAGACCGTGCGCTACCTGCCGGCATTTGGGAACAGCGAGACCTGGAGTCCCTACGTCGCGGCGCTCGTCCAGTCGGGAAAGCCTCTGCCGAAGGGCTGGAGCCAGCTGCGTCTGGATCTCCCGCTCAAGGCCGACCGCATTCTCCAGATCCGTCATGTTCGAGTTCGTCCGGAGCGTCCCGGTGAGTTTGATGCGAAGCCGGTTCCTGGGAGCGTGGCGGAGGCACCGGTGCTCGAAGCCTATCTGAAACGTGCGATGCCAAGCTCGATTGATCGCGTCGAGGTCGGCAGCGGAACCATCAGGATCAGCGGCAAGGCAGTCGGGCCGACCGAGGACCTCCATCTCG
>JAIXVN010000275.1 GCA_027483005.1 Verrucomicrobiaceae bacterium | reverse complement strand
GCTCCGCTCTGGACCAACATGAAAACCGCCAGCGTGAGCTGTGTGCCGGGATATGAGCCGGTCTATAACGACCAATGGATTTCCAAAGACGCACCCCAAGGTCTTTTCTTCGAGGAACAATGGAAAGTGGCGAATCAAGTCGGTGCGCCGATGTTGATGGTCACCGGCTGGAATGAGTGGACTGCGGCTGTTTGGGAGACCCCCGACGTGGTTTTCATGAATCGCAAGACGGTCGCGGGCCAAGGACACATGGTCGATCAGTTCAACATGGAATTCAACCGGGACATCGAACCGATGAGCGGTGGCTACCGTGACAACTACTATTGGCAGTTTGTGTCCAACATGCGGCGCTACAAAGGAATGACTCCACCACCCGCGCCATCGCCACCCAAAACCATCGACCTGGAACAACCCTCCGCATGGGCTGCTGTGACCCCTGTTTTCAGTGACGCCAATGGGGATGTGGCGAATCGAGCCTGCGAGGCCACCGTGCCGGGAATCCGATACGCGGACGAAAGCTCGCGCAATGATCTCGTAATTGCCCGGGTGGCCCGTGATGAAGAATCCCTGTTCTTTCATGTCCAGACCGCTGCCAACCTCACACCAGCCACCGATGAAAACTGGATGATGCTTTATCTTGATGCTGATGCCAATCCCGCCACCGGGCGGCACGGCTACGACTTCCTTGTCAACCGCTTTCGTGAGGGAAACACCTGCTCTATCGAGCGTTACATGGCGGAGTCCAGGACCTGGACAAAGGTCGCCATGGTGCCCCTGCGATGGTCGGGAAATCAACTTGCCATATCAATGCCACGGCAAGTCTTGGGCGTCGGCGCGGCAGCTGGTCAATTGAAGTTCGATTTCAAATGGGTGGATCACATTGATCCATCCTCAGACGTAATGGATTTTTATGCAAATGGGGACGTGGCCCCCAATGCCCGCTTCAACTACCGTTTCACCGAACCCTGAGTGCGCCCCCGCAATCAATGATTCAAAATCCTGTATGAAGCATCCATTGAGCCGGCGTAAGTCCCGTCGCGGCACCGAGCCATTTGCTGCCTCGCATCTCCACGGTATTGCGGGAGAAGCGCGCTCGACTGGACGTTTTGAAACGCGGCAGCACCCTCCTGAAATCCCAACCCTGCGAGATAATTGAAAGCTTCTTTGCCGATTTCTCTTCTTTTTGGACTATCCGTTACGGTTGTTGGAGCTCATGCCGACGAATCAGCGCGAGCACCAAAGATCGAGTTCAATCGAGACATCCGTCCGATTCTTTCAGACGCCTGCTTTCACTGCCACGGCCCGGACAAGAACACTCGCGAATCAGGTCTCCGGCTTGATCTTCGCGATGAGGCCCTGAGGGAGTCCAAATTGGGCGAGCTCCCGATTGTGCCGGGTAAACCGGAGCTGAGCGATCTCGTCCGGAGAATCCTCACGGACGATGCGGATGAGCAGATGCCTCCTCCCAAGGCGCACAAGGTGCTGACCGCTGCGCAGAAAGAAGTTCTAACAAACTGGATCGCCCAAGGTGCGGAGTATCAGATGCATTGGGCGTATCTACCGATCCAAAGGCCACCTGTTCCTACGCTGGCTTCTCATCCGGTGGACGCATTCATTCGCCAACGTTTGGCCTCGGAAAATCTGCAAGCGGCCGAAGAGGCGGACAAGGTCACGCTGATCCGCCGCGTGACGCTCGATCTGACCGGACTGCCTCCCACCCCGGCGGAGGTGGATGCCTTTGTCCATGATGCCGCTCCCGGAGCGTATGAACGGGTGGTGGACCGCTTGCTGGCCTCGCCGCATCATGGCGAGCGCATGGCCGTGGACTGGCTGGATGCCGCCCGCTATGCCGATACCAACGGCTATCAGGTGGATCGCGATCGCACGCCGTATGCCTGGCGCGACTGGGTGATCCGGGCGTTCAACGAGAACAAACGCTTCGATCAGTTCACCATCGAACAAATCGCCGGCGATCTGCTTCCGAGTGCGACTCTCGATCAACGGATCGCCACCGGTTTCAATCGCAACAACATGACCAACGAGGAGGGCGGTGTTACTCCCGAAGAGTTCCTGGCCGAATACACCGCGAACCGCGTGGAAACGACGGCCACGGTATGGCTTGCCCAGACCTTCAACTGCACCCGTTGCCATGACCACAAGTTTGATCCCTTGACTCAGCGCGATTTCTACAGCCTGAAGGCCTTTTTTCACAATGTCTCGGAGAAGGGTGTTGGAGATTACAGTGGACCCGCAAACGTGAGCAGTCCGCCCGTCCTCGCATTGCCAACCCGGGAAGACACGGCGCGGATTGCGGCGATCAAGGCGGAAATCGAGACAACCAAGCTGGATCAGAGTCCGGCGGCGATGGAGCGGCTCGCGGCGCTCACAAAGTCCCTGGCTGAAACCGAAGCCGCCATTCCCGTGACGCTGGTGATGGACGACGCCACGCCACGCGACACTTTCATCTTGCTGCGCGGCGTATTTGACAAGCCCGGTGAGAAAGTCACTGCCGCAACGCCCCTCGTGCTGCCACCGATGCGCGATGATCTTCCTCGCAACCGCCTCGGACTTGCGCGCTGGCTGGTCGATCCCGGGAATCCGCTACCTGCCCGAGTGACAGTCAATCGTTTCTGGCAGATGTTGTTCGGCACCGGTCTGGTGCGCACGGCAGAGGATTTCGGATCACAGGGCGAGCCACCGAGTCATCCGGAACTGATCGATTGGCTGGCGTCGGAGTTCATTTCAAGCGGTTGGGACATGAAAGCCATGCTGCGCTTGCTGGTCACGAGTGCGACCTATCGGCAGAGCTCGAAGCTCACGCCAGAAGCCCACGAACGGGACCCTGACAACCGCTTGCTCGCGCGTGGCCCACGCTTCCGCCTGCCGGGTGAATTCGTTCGTGACCAGGCACTCGCCGCCAGCGGCTTGTTGGTGGACAAGATCGGGGGTCCCTCGGTGAAACCCTATCACCCGCCCGGGCTCTATGAGCAAGTGGTCAATCAAAAGGACAATCCTGAGGCCACCTACGCTCAGGATCATGGCGAAGCCCTCCATCGCCG
>JAIXVN010000596.1 GCA_027483005.1 Verrucomicrobiaceae bacterium | reverse complement strand
TGGAGAATGAGCGTGAGGAACTGGAGGATCGAGTTGATGCCGGTGGCCTGGTTGCATCCCAGGATCACGCAGGCGATGACGAAGGGGATGATGTATTTGCGCTGGAAGATCGATCCGGCGGCGTTGCCTCCGGTGGAGTTCTTGGCGTTGGCCTTGGCGTTGTGCTCGGACATTTCCTTCAGCTCGACTTCGGCTTCGGCCGGGGTGCGGGACTTGAGGAGGGCGGTCTGGGCGGCTTCGACCTTGCCCTTGGTGTAGAACCAGCGTGGCGATTCAGCGACGAGGAAAGTGCCGATCAGGAAGGCGATGCCAGGCAACATCACGAAGAGGAACATCGCGCGCCAGGCATGATCAGCGGCCGCGAAGATGAGCTCTTTGTTTCCGGCTGCAGCGGTGATCGCGTCTGTGGCCTGAGTTCCATAGTAGATCCCCGGCAGCACGGCACCGGCGATGCCGATGGTGAGGAAGAGCTGGAAGAATCCGGTGCCTTTTCCGCGCGAGGCGGCAGGGAGGCATTCGGCCAGATAGAGCGGCACGATCACGGCGATGAATCCGCCCGAAGCACCTTGAAGCAGGCGACCGATCAGCAAAGGACCGAAGCTGCTGGAGACGTAGATGATGCCAACCGAGAGCACGAACAGCACGGCGGAGACGATCATCATGATCTTTCGGCCCACAAGGTCGGCGAGCGCACCGGCGATGATCGAGGAAATGGCGGAGCCGACCAGCACGGCGGCGACGATGAGCGAGGCCTGCTGTTCGGTCAGGTTGATCGTCATGTTCAGATACTTCAGCGCCGGCGAGATGATCCCGATGTCGATTCCGTAAAGCAGGCCACCTAGGCCGGAAATGATCATCAGGAGGCGATTGTAGAGCGAGGTATTACCGGCAGGCGAAGTGGTCATGAGTCGGAAGGTTCGCCGGGCATGCTAGGGGGCGGAGCGGGCACGACAATCCCGAAATTGTCGGGGTGAGGATGGAGCGAGGTTTTGCAGGGGCACGCTTTCCTTTTCCCGGGGCATCGGATTAGACTGCCGATCTCATGGACGCACTGATCCATCATTTGGAAAACGGACAGGAACTTTCACCGCAGGAGGTGGAGGTGGCGGCGGAGCTGCTTTTGGACGGAGGCGTGGCGGATGAAAAGAAGGCCCGTCTGCTGGAGGCCCTTTCCCGCAAGGGCGAAACGGCGGCCGAGATCGCGGGCTTCGTCGAGGTCTTTCTCCAGCACGCGGTGGACCCGCATGTCGGACTGCTCGATCTGGAAGGTCCGACCATCGACGTTTGCGGCACTGGTGGCGACAAGCTGGATCTCTTCAATGTCTCGACCACGGCGATGTTCGTCGTCGCGGCGGCGGGCGGCATCGTCGTGAAGCATGGCAACCGCGGGATCACCTCGAAAAGCGGCGGCGCGGACGTGCTGGAGGCCCTCGGCATCCGCATCGATCTGCCGGCGGAGGGTTTCCGGGACTGTTTGGAAAAAGCGGGCGTCGGATTCCTGTTCGCGCCGATGTATCATCCGGCGTTCAAGGCGGTGATCGGCGTGAGAAAACTGCTCGCCGCGAAGGGCGTGCGAACGATTTTCAACCTGATCGGGCCCCTGCTGAATCCCGCCAAGCCGCAGTGCCAGCTCACCGGCGTGTTCAATCGCGAGCTCTGCCCCGTGTTCGCGGAGATCCTGCAACGGCTGGGTCGCGACAGCGCCTGGGTGGTCAACGGCACCACGGGCGATGGCCGGTCGGTCGATGAAATGAGCCTCATGGGATCGACCCGCATCTGCAAGGCCGGGGCCTATCAGGATGCGATCGATGAAGAGGTGCGGCCGCGTGATTTCGGGCTCGTGCATGCCGAGGTGGAGCAGCTCCAGGGCGGCGATGCGGAGGTCAATGCGGCCATCCTCCAGGACATTCTCAGCGGTCGGGAAACCGGACCGAAGCGCGACATGGTGCTGCTCAATGCCGGAGCCGCCATCGCCTGCTGCGGACTGGCGGATGACATCGGCGAGGGCATTGCGATCGGCCGCGAAGTCATTGCCAACGGGTCGGCTCTGGATCGCCTGAAGCGCCTGCAACTGGCGGCCCGGTGAAGGATTCGCCGATTGACCCGCAGGGTTTCGATTTCCAAGATCCGGCCATGTCTGAGATGATCGTGATAGGTTTAGGTTCGATCGCCGGGCTTCTGTTCCTGATCCTGGTGGTCCTGATCAGGATCGCCGCGCGGCTCACGGGCATCGAACGACGTCTGACCAAGTCCCGTCCGTCGGTGGTGACAGGGAAAGAGACGTCGTCGGCAGCCAGCTACGATGGTGCCTTCGGGAAATTCATCGGCGAGCGCCCGGAGTTGTTGGTCCTGAAGAAAAGCGAGCAGTTCGCCGCCTTCCGCAAGTGGCGGAAGGAGCAGGGGTTGAATTGGGAGGGTTGAGCCTCATTTGCCGAGCAGGCTTTCGAGGCTCGAAAGGGTCGGAATATCGGCTCCTTTGAGGGAGTTGACAGGCTTCTCAGTCAACTTCAACGCGGCGGGAAGCGCCGAGATGCGGGTCCGGCAGCGGTCGGTGTAGAGAACCGTTTCGATCGCCGAGGTGATGGGGGCCTGATTGGGTTTGCTGCTGTCGTTGTCAACGAAGGTGCAATCTTCAAAGATGCAGTCGCGCGTCATGAGGAGGACATTGACCGGCAGCGTGCACTTCACGAAACGGCAGTTTACGATCCTCAGCCACTTGTGATTGATGAACTCCGCCGGTTGCTTTTTGCCAAAGTAAAAGGTTGGGAACTCAATGCCCGTGAGAACCGACTTCTGGATCCGGATCGAGTAGCCGACAATGTCCCAGCCCTTGGTGAAGCTGTCCTTGATCAGGCAGTTGTCGAAATAGAACTTGGCTCCCATGTCCCAGCCCCACCAGACGCCTCCCCGCTGGATGCGGCATTCATCGAGATAACAATTCATGAAGTAGGCGTAAGTGTCGAGTTCGCCGTCAAATACGACTTTCTCAAAGCGGGACCTGGTCGCGGCAAAGCGTGCGGCCGAGATTCCGACCATGATGCCATCGTCCCCCTGCCAGTGGCTGCCGGGAGAGACGCAGATCAACGGCCACTTCTTCTTGCCCCGATCGCCAAGATGGATCGACTTCTTGAGCTTCTGCTTCGCGGCGGGAACGGTCAGGCTTTCGAGCCAGCTATCCGGGTTGGCGAACGCGTTGTTGTCCAGGGGTGGGGTTTCGGTCGGCAGCTTGATGTCCTCCAGTTGAGCGAGTCCGGGCGAGGCTGCCGTGCGAGGATCCTCCCTGAAGGGAACCGCGCTGGAGGCGGGGCCGCCGGCCTCAAGCAGGAGTTGTTGGAGATTCTTGCGATAGGCCAGCGCCTCTTCGATTTTTCCAGCCCGGGTCAGGGCAGCCTCTCCTGCCTTTCCCTTGGCCGCGATGTCGGCCGCCACCTTGGCCTGCGCCTGCGTCAGTCCGGAGTCGATGGCGGCGAGCCCCTTGACGTATTTGTCACGCAGTTCCGCCAGTTCCTTGTCCTGATGAGCGGTGGTTTCGCCTGACTTCTGGACCATCGTCCGCTCCTCGCGAAGGTGCAGGATCTGGTCGAGCTTTCCGGAGGCGGTCAGCGTTTTCTCAAGGGCATCCAGAGCGCCGACATACTTTTTCGCGAGCTCGGCTTTTTTGAAAACCGTCTCAGTGCTGGCGGTGTCCAGTTGTTCGACCATCGCCTTCTTCAGGGACTCGATCGATTCCTGAGCGCAAAGCCCCGAAGACAGGATCAACAGCGCAGGGCCGATCAGGATTCCGGGATTCGGGAAAACTCTGAGCATCACATTTCTCGCGCACATAAGGGGAAGGATAGTGGGAAAGCTGGAGAGGTCAGCACAATTCTTACCAAAGATCCCTCTGAATGTGACAGTTTCGTATGGAGGAGGTTGAGTGCATCGGGGGGCTGTCGGAGCGGTTCTTTCCGGGGCTTTCCGGAGGCACTGGCGCGGAACATCAAACATCGAACATCCAACGTTGAACATTGAAGGGAAGAGGGAGGGATATCTGCTTGTGGAGCCGATTGTTGAGATGCTATCGAAAGACGAAATGAATTCCCTTGTTACGGTCTTCATCGCGCTTTTTGTCGTCACCTCGGCTTGGGCGTTCGAACCTGCCGGACCGCCTCCGAAGAAGACCTTTGAATGGACGGTCAATCACCTCACAAACGCAACGTTTCCAGCGGTGGCAATGGACAAGGATACAATTTTGACAAATTGCATTGATTTCATGAATCTGAGCCGTCCCGCCGAGTGCTCAGTGCAAATCGATGCGTCCGCTATCAACAAGGAAAAGTTGCGTGCGTCGATACAAATCGAGATTTACGCTAACAATATCAAGGTGATCGATTTTCTGGCGAAGATTGCAGAAGTCGCTCAAGCGAATATTGTCATCGAGACCGGGAAGGTTCGATTGATTCCAGGGAACACAGCTCCAAAGCCCGGGGCTATCGAATCTGCCAAAAAGCCTGCCCAAACGGCCTCACCGAAAGTCCCAGCCAAACCTAAACCGTGAATGCCAGAAGCGGGTTGAAAACCCGCTTTCCTGTTTGAAGGCATGAACCCTTGGGCTGCGCCCGGGAGGGCCTTGGAGTGCGGCGGGAAACGCAGTGCCACGCCGCTTTGGCATGCGGCTTGGATAATCATCCGTCTTGGGGTTGGCAGTTCGTCACCGGCGTTCGACGGAGTATTGATAGCGGGAGTTGGTGACGGACTGGATGTTTCTTGGTGGTCGTGGATCGGATTCGTATCTGAAAGCGGCGTGGCGTTTCACTTCCCGCCGCACTCCAAGGTTATTCTTTTGGAGCGGGACGCTCCAGAGACGGACTGGAGCTGGAAGCTCCAGCTACGGTTAAGATTCCGGGAGGGTGATTTCCAGGGTGTTGGGGCCGTTCACAAGGAGATGATTGAAGGCGGAAACATCGAGCGAGCGGCCTGTGGCGCGGTAGGGGTTTTCCGTGCAGGGGGTGCTTTCGAGAGTCTTGCCGTTGAGGATGATGGTGGTTTCCGAGCTGGGAGCATCGTGGCGGAAAATGACTTTCAGGTCGTGGCCTTCCCAGAGGATCGAGGCGGTCATTTCCGGCAAGTTCGAGGGCAGGATGGGATCGAGGATGAGTCGGTCATAGCGCCTGCGGATGCCGAGGATGCGGCTTCTGACAAGGTAGCAGAAGATGCCGGGGCCGCTGGAGTAGAGACGCCAGCCGCCGGCGACGGGGACCTTGCCCTCGACGATTTCCGGATAGCGTTCGGCGGCTTCGTAGCGGTCGTGGACCTGGGCATCCGAGCTGCTGAAATAGAGGTTCGCCTGACGCGGCAATGCATGGGGCACGGCCTCGGTGACGCCGACGGGATTGATCTGCTGGAGTCCTTTCCAAAGCGCATCCGCCTCGCCGAGGATGGAGAGCATTTCCAGGTAACGGAGGTGGGCGTGGGTGTAGAAGACGCCGATTTCGCGCGAGAAGGCAGCGGAGCTTTCGGCACGCTCGAAGATGTCGCGCGGACCCCCGCGATACTGCGTGGGTCGATCCATGAGGCGGGCACCATCGGCGGCGAGCAGGTGCTGGCGGATGATGGCGAGGTGCTTCACGGCTTCTTCCTTCGTGAAGAGGCCTGAAATGATCGCGCGCTTCATCGGCAGGAGGCGATGGTGGATGCCGGTCTCGGTGTCGGCCGGATGGAGGAGGGGTCGGCCGGATTTTCCATCATCATCGAAGACGAAGAATCCGCAGGCGATTCCATCGGGCAGGAGCCAGCGATGGAAGTCCTCCTTCACGGCGTCCGCGAATCCGGCGACGCCGGGGATGGTTTTTCCGGACTGCTTTTCGAGGGTCTCCAATCGACGCAGGACCTGATAGGAAAGCGCGACCGTCCAGGCGCTGACCATGTGCTCGCGGAGTTCGGGGCGGGCGGGCTGGAGGGAGTCGTCCCAATCGCCTTCGCCGTATCTGAGCAGGGCGGTGCCGGGGAAACATTGCTGGCGCATCCACGCAACGGCGGCGGCGGCGTGATCGAGGATGGAGCTGGGCTTTCCAATCGGGCGCGCGGTGTTGGCATCGGTCCAGTCAACGGCCTCGTCGAGGAAGGCGAAATCGGAAGTGGCTTCGAGGTAATCGCAGAGCGCCTTGAGCGGCCAGAGCGGGATGTCGCCATGACTGTGGCGCTGCTGGATCCAGCCGAAGGGCGCGAGCATGTACCACTGCGGCCAATCACCGGTGCCGTCGTATTGATGCAGGAAAACGTCGGCGATGGTGGCACGGGCGATGTCGGGTCGGTCGATGGTGAGAAGAAGTTCGATCGAGCCTTGGGTGACATCGCGCACGCCCCAGGCACCGCCGTTCCATTGTTCGAGTCCGTGGGGGACGCTGTAGTGGATGATGCCGTTGTGGATGAACCAGGGCAGGATCGAGTCGAGATGATCGACCGTTGCCTCACCCGCAGCGGAAACCCGCAGAGCGGAGGTGGCGGCGGACCAGACCGGCTTTCCGATGGCGGCGGCAAGGGGGCGCGTGGAGCCGGAAAGCTTCAGCACGAGGCCAACGGTGGGCTTGGTTTCGTAAACGAGGTGCGTGGTGGCGGCATGCTCGAAGCCGAGCAGCTCCGAACCGCCGACGCGGGCGATGAGTGAGGGATCGGTGGGCTCGACGGTGAAGCGGGCCTCGGGGAAATGCTTTTTCGCGAGTGAATCGGGCCCGGCTTCGACGGTGGCGTGGGTGCCATCGAGTGTGAGTGTGGCGTCCCCTTCGCCCTCGCGTTCGCCGCCGACAAGGCCATGGCTGATGACGAACTCCAGCGGCTCGCCTTCGATCAGGCGGATGGTGGTGGTGGCTTCCGGTGTGTCGGTGGACACGCGGGTGATGACCTTGATGATGTGGTTCTCCAGGCGATAGATCCAGCGGCAGGCTGTTAGAGACATCGCGAAGGTCGAGGGCACACCAAGCCAGGTGATGCCGTCCGGCGTGCGGAAGCCGATGCGTTGCCCGGAAGCACCGAGCAGGCCGAGCCTTTCCCTCACCGGGCTGAGCAGGCGGTGGAAGCTGGGATGGCCGACCGAGAGCAGGCTCTGGAACACGCCGTTCATGTGGCAGGTGGTGTCGAGCACGTCATTGGCGCCATCGACCGCCGAGCCGCTGCGCAGGATGAGTGCGTGGGGTCGGGCGAGGTGGGCTTCCTTGGATTTCGAAACGACATGCTCGCGATCGGGGCCGTGGAAGAACGAGCCGATGCTGCCGCCGAGGTGCTCGACGGCGGTCCACTCGTTCTGGAACCAGGCCCGGAGTTCGGGTTCGGTCGGGGTTTTTCCGTGGACGATGGTGGTGGCAGCGGGTCCTGGACGGGAGTCGGCTTTCGGAGCCGTGGAGAGGGAGAGATTCCTGATCGCCGCGTGGAGGATTTCCACATCCCCGGCCTGGCTGGCCTCGGCGTGGTGGTCCCGGAAAACGCCGATGAAGGTGCGGCTGCCGGTGGCCCCGGGTGCGAGTTCGAGCGGAGTGGAAAAGAGCGCGACATAGGCGGACTCGTCCTGAAGCACGCGACCTGGGTACGGTGGATCCAGTAGCGCGACGGGACCATTCTCGCGTTCGAGGGGGCGGCCGAAGAACTCGCTGCCATCGGTGGTGAAGCCGTCCGTGCCCTCGACCCAGGACTGGATCAGCCACGGGTGTTTCCCATCGACCGGGAGGTTCTGTCGCGAGGCAACAGCGCGCAGCAGGGTCTTGTCCGGCAGGTCGCGATGATCGATGTACTGGCTGGCGTAGGATTCGTTCAGTCGCGCTGCGAACTGGGTGGTGAGGCTGAGGTCGAGCCCATGGACGGCCTCGATGCTGAGGGGCTTGAGGCCGGTGTTTGTGAGTGTAATTTCGACCGACCAGTCGCCTTCGAAGGGCTGGAGGATGGCGCGGGCTTTCAGCGAGGAGGAGTCGAGATCCCAGCAGGCGGAGGTGGCATCGGCGGAGAATTTCGCCTCACTGCCGGGGCCGGAGAGAAGAATCGGGCGATGTGAGGTGCCATCGAAGACCGAGAGCGCGATCCGGTGGAGCGATCCGCCGACCGGGCAGCCGAGGAGGAGGTTGAGCAGGATGTTGTTCGCACGGACCGCATGGAGTGTGCCATCGGGCAGGAACTCGAACACGGGCAAGGTGCCGGTGCGGATCAGCGGCAATTGCGAATGGCGGAGGAGTGGACGCGGGGAGGACATCGCCGGGATTCCAGCATTGCGGGCGGCACTCGTCACGCTTTGCCGTCAGGGCTTGGGCGCTTTCTTTCCAGCTGGCCAGACCGGCGGGCCGTAGCCGATGAGGCGCTTGGGGGAATCCGCCCTGGGAATGCGGAAATCGACGAGGCCGAAGCCGTTCCTTTTCACACCGCGGTAGGAGCGTCCGTCGCTGGCCCCGGCCATGATCGGGTGGTGGTCCTTTTCCTCGAAGCCGAGGAAGAGCTGGACGTGGGAGATGCGGGCGTCCTCACCGGCGGGGGCCCAGAACAGGAGGTCGCCGGGCTTCAATTTCGCGAAAGCGGGGTGATCGAGGGTCAGGGCGACGTCGGGAACACGGGTCAAATTTTCCGAGTCGAGGACCCAGCGGAACTGGCCATCGGCGGTGCGTGGCGGGTCGATGCCGACTTTTCCCAGCAGGTAAAACACGGCCCCGGAGCAGTCCATTCCGCCGTCCTCCGGAGAGGCTCCGGCGAACTTGTAGGGGAGGTCGGGGTGGGCCTCTGTTTCCTTCAGGGAGAGCTCGACGAGAGCGCGGCGCCTTGGATCGAGATCCTCCGGCAGTTTCATGACCGGGAATTCCCCTTCGGCGGCAAGGAGCATCGCGAGAAGAGCAAGAAGGGGGCGACGCTGCATGTTCGCAACGTATCACGCTCCCTGGTGAGGCGCGAGAACCTGGCAAGCGGCTGGAAATGGGTCGCATTTGGGGAATTTCGGGCCGAACGGGCTTTGACCTTGGGGAAAGTTCCCGCTATCCCGGCCTTCCGTTTTCCCATGAAGGAGCAAATCGATTCCATCCAGTCCGAGGCCTTGGCCGCGATCGCCGCCGCCGACAACGAACGCGCGCTCGATGACGCCCGCGTCGCCGTGCTCGGCAAAAAAGGCACCCTCACGCTGGCCTCCGCTGGCATCAAGGACGTGCCGAAGGAGGACAAGGCCGCCGTCGGCCAGCTTCTGAATGCCGCCCGCAGCGCGATCACGACGGCGCTGGAGGAAAAGCAGGCCGTTCTTCGCAACATTGCCGACCAGGCCGCGCTTGCCGGGATCGACCTCACGCTTCCCGCGCGCTCGGTGCCGACCGGCTCGCTGCATCCGCTCACGATCCTCCGCGATCAGGCGATCGGCATTCTCCGCCGCATGGGCTTCGCGCTCGCCGAGGGGCCGGAGATCGAGGACGAGTTCCATTGCTTCGATGCCCTCAACACCCCCTCCGACCACCCGGCGCGGAATGAAAAGGACACCTTCTATTTCGACTCCGGGAAACTCCTCCGCACCCACACTTCAACCGTGCAGGTCCGGACGATGGAAACCCAGAAGCCACCGATCCGCATCATTGCACCGGGCTCGGCCTATCGCCGCGACGAGATCGATGCCACCCACCTTTCGGTCTTCAACCAGCTTGAAGGCCTCTATGTGGCCGAGGATGTCTCATTGCCCGATCTCAAGGGCACGCTGGAGTATTTCTTCCGTGAACTCTTCGGCTCCGACACCGAGCTGCGCTTCCGCCCGCACTTCTTCCCGTTCACCGAGCCGAGCTTCGAGATCGACGTGAAGCTCAAGGTCAAGGGCCAGGAGCCGCGCTGGATCGAGGTCGCCGGCTGCGGCATGGTCGATCCGGCGGTTTTCGAAGCCATCCACAAGTCCCGCAAGGACGACCTCTTCGATCCCGAAAAAGTCACCGGCTTCGCCTTCGGCATGGGCCTCGACCGTCTTTCCATGATCCGCTGGGGCATCAAGGACATCCGCTTGCTGATTGAGAATGACTCGCGCTTTCTCAAGCAGTTCGCTTGAGAAAGCGATAGGGGATTGGGGATAGGAGATCGTAGATGGAAGAAGATGAAATCAGACTCCCTGGGTTACAAAAAGCTGAGGATCTGGATGCTGGCCCGCGAGCTGGTGATCGAGATTCACCGCATGACCCTGGTTTCCTTGCCGAAGCATGAACTCTATGAAGAGGGCAGCCAAATCAGACGGAGCGTGAAGTCCGTGAAATCCAACATCGTCGAAGGCTATGGGCGCCGTCGTCACAAGCCAGAATACATCCGGTTCTTGGACTACGCTTACGGGTCGACTCTGGAAACCATCGATCATCTTGAAACCCTCTTCGAAACTGAATCCTTCCAAGACGAAGAGCTTTTTCACTCTCTTCATGAGCGCCTGAATCAGCTCTCGAAATCCATCTATCTCTTCACCCGTGGAGTGGAAACCCACCACAACGAAGAGCGCTGACTACTGTTTCTTTATCTTCCATCCCCGATCTCCAATCTCCGATCCCCAATCTTTTTCCCATGAACGTCTCACTCAACTGGCTTGCCACCCATCTTGATCTTGCCGGCAAATCGATCCAGGAAATCGACAATCTTTTCACCTTTGCGGGCGTCGAGGTCGAAGGCATCCAGGTCAAGGGCATCGCATCTGACAAGATCGTGGTCGCGCAGATCATGGAGGCCGTGCAGCACCCGAATGCGGACCGTCTGAAAGTCACGCAGGTCGATGCCGGTGAAGGCTCGCTGCGCCAGATCGTTTGCGGCGCGAGGAATTACAAGGTCGGAGACAAGGTGCCATGCGCCCTGCCGGGGGCCGAGTTGCCCGGTGGTTTCACGATCGGGGAAACCAAGATGCGCAGTGTGGAATCGAAGGGCATGCTCTGCTCGTCCACCGAGATCGGCCTGCCTCCGGGTGAGGATGGCCTGCTGATCCTGCCGGAGGATTCTCCGATCGGCCGTCCGGTGAAGGAGCTGTTCGAGTCGGATGTGCTGCTTGAACTTGAAGTCACTCCAAACCGTCCCGACCTTCTCAGCCATCGAGGCATGGGCCGTGAGCTGGCGACCTTGCTGAAGACTCCATTCCTTCCTTTGGAAATCCCGACCCGCACTACCCGTGTGGCATCAGCTTCCACGATCGAACTCCGGTCTCCGACGGCCTGCCCGCTCTACACGGCTGTTCGCATCAGTGGCGTGACGGTCAAGGAATCTCCGGCATGGCTGAAACAGCGACTCGAATCCATCGGCCTGCGTCCGATCAACAACATCGTCGACGTGACCAACTACGTCCTCCACGAACTCGGCCAGCCGCTTCATGCCTTCGATGCCGCGAAGCTCAACGGTGGCATCGTGGTGCGGACGGCCAATGAAGGCGAAGCTTTCATCGCGCTCGACGAATCCGAGCATGTCCTCGTTGCCGAAGACCTCGTCATTTCGGACTCCTCCGGCGCTGCCCTCGCCCTGGCTGGCGTCATGGGTGGCCTGACCAGCGGTGTCACGGAAACCACCACCGACATCCTACTGGAATCGGCGTACTTCACGCCACAGGGCATCCGCCGCACCTCGCGGCGCACGGCCTTGTCCTCGGACTCCTCCTACCGCTTCGAGCGCGGGGTCGATCCCGCTGGAGTTCTTCCCGCTTCCGCCCTCGCGGTGAAGCTGATCCTTGAACTGGCAGGCGGCACCGCCGAAGGGACCACACAGCTCGCAGGCGAGGCACCCGTCCTCACGCAGCCGGTTGTTCTCGATGCCAAGAAGCTCGACCAGCTCATGGGCGGTTCGATCTCTCTGACAGACGCCGAGGAAATCCTCAGCCGTCTCGGGCTTTCGAAGCTCGCCGATGGCAAGTGGGACGTGCCTTCCTTCCGCGCCGACCTCCAGCGCCACATCGACCTTGTCGAGGAAATCGCCCGAGTTCATGGGCTTGACCAGGTTCCCTCGCGCTTCAGCGGCACTTTTGTCCCGACCTCGCCGGTCGATGCCGCCTACGATGCCGACATGGCGATCCGCCGCAGCCTGGCGTCGCTGGGTTTCCATGAGTCCCAGACGATCAAGCTCATTTCCGATGCGCAGATGGTCGATGCCCTCACGCTGCGTCCGATGCAGGAGGGCGACATCATCCGGGTGAAGCTTCCGCTCAGCGAGGACCACGCCGTCATGCGCCCGAGCATCGTGCCGGGGCTCGTCGCCACCGCGGCGCGAAACGTTCGGCTTGGCACCAAGTCGCTGCGCTTCTTCGAACTCGGCCGCGTTTTCCGCAACCAGGGTGGAGGCAAGGCCAAGGATCTCGAGAGCGATTCGCTTGCCATCGTGCTCTCCGGCCCGGTCACGGCAGCCGGTTGGTCGCAGACCGATCGCGCGGCCGATCTTTACGACCTCAAGGCGGTCATTGCGGCGCTGCTGCCATCGACGAAGGTCCAGTTGGTGCCGAAAGATCGTCCAGGCTTCGCCCTCGGAGCCGAGATCCAGGCGGACGGGCAGGGGATCGGTGCCTTTGCCCGGCTCCTGCCATCCCGCGAGCGCGAACTCGATCTCGGCGGTGCGGTGTTTGTGGCCGAACTCGATCTTTCGAAACTCCGCAAGTTGCGCGCCGGCATTTCCCATGCCGAGCCTTTGCCGCAGTTCCCTGGCTCAGCGCGTGACGCGGCCATGGATCTTCCGGCCACGACGGCGAATCTTGAGATCGAGAAAGCCGTCGCCAAGGTCCAGCAGCCGCTACTCGTTTCCTTCGATTGCTTCGACGTCTTCACGGATCCGACTGGCGAGAAACTCCCGGCCGATCGCAAGTCGGTGGCCTACCGCTTTGTCTATCGGGCCGAGGACCGGACCCTGAAGGCCGAGGAGGTCGATGCCGCGCATCAGGGGGTGCTCGAGGCTCTGTCGAAGGCCCTTCCGCTCAAGTTCCGCTAAGTCGCACCGTCGGGAACGATCAGCTGATGTCTTCGGCGGTCACAGAGTTCTGCTCCCTGGATCCCAGGAAATGGGCCTGTTTGACCACGCGCTCGGCGGTGACATCGAAGCGGAAGCTGTGGCAGTTCGGGCAGAGGGCGGCACCTGCTCCGACGATCGAGTCACAACCTTCGCAGACCTTGTAAGCGGAGGGATTGGACACAATCCGCGCCGCTTTCTGCTCGCGGGAAGGATCAGGCTTTGAAGGTGGCTTGGGCATGGCGTGCACACGAAAAAAGCGGCACCGGGCAACCGGTCCGCTTGTTTCGTCTCCGAAAAAAGTTTCCGGCTCAGGCGAGGGCGGCGAGCGCCTTGGCTGCCTTGCTCTTGAGGTTGGCGGCCTTGTTCGGGTGAATGAGATTCGTCTTGGCGGCCTTGTCGGCAGCGGAGGCGAGCACGTCAAGAGCCTTGCTGGCCGCAGCCTTGTCACCGGAAGCGATCGCGGCGAGGGCCTTCTTGCGGATCGTCTTCAGACGGCTCTTTTGGGAATTGTTGCGCTCAGTGCGAACGATGGTCTGGCGTGAGCGCTTGAGGGCTGACTTGGTATTGGCCATGATGGTGGGAAAAAGAGGTAAGCCCGAAGGCGTGGGGGGCGAAAGATAGGGATTCGGAACGTCCTGTCAAGCTTCTCGCTCGGAAATTAACTGCCCTTGGCGCGGGGGCTACGGTTCGAGGACACGAAGGCGTAGGCCGCCCCCGGGCTGGCGGAGGTCAAGGGGCCACGAATCACGTGGACCTCCGCGCCTTCTCCGAGGCGACCGAAGAGGTCGATCACATCGCGTGATCCCATGCGGATACAGCCGTAGGAGGCGGGGGTGCCAAGCCTCCATTCCTCTGCAGTGCCGTGAATGTAGATGCAGCGTCCGTAGGCGTTGCTGGTCTGGCGGTCCTTGCCGCGCAGCCAGAGGATGCGGCTGACAATGGGATCCCTGCCGGGGGCGTTCGGCTTGATGACTTCGCCAGTAGGGCGGCGGGTTTTGAAGACCATGCCAGCAGGGTTGCGGTCACCAATTTTCCGGGCGACCTCCATGCGGCCCAGAGGGGTGCAGTTGCTGCCGGGACGGTCACCGATGCCGAACTTCGACGTGGAGACCCGATAGGACTTCACGGTCACTCCATCGCGGACGAGCAACATTTTCTGGTCGCGGACGCTGACCAGAACCTTGTTGCGGTTGTCTTTGGTAGCGCCGCAACTCGTCAGGGCGAGGGTGGCGAGCAGGGAGGTGAGGGGGGCCAGAGCGCTTCTCAGCAGTTTGCCATACATGATTTTTTCAGGGGATGTTGCGGGACACGGGTTGCGTGTCAGCAGCACGACCGGAGGGAAGCAGGCGGGCCAATGACGAGAGTGACGTATAGAAGAAACCGACGGGGAAGGGAAGCAGAAGAATCGCCGAAGCCCAACGTTGTTGCATGGCGGCTTCCACCACTACGAAAAGGAAGAAGAAGCCGAAGAGCAGTTCGATGAAGGGGGTCAGGGTCTTCATGGCCTTGTAGCTGCTCTTTTTCCAGTCGCTTTGCACCTTTTGGTCGATTCCGTATTTCGGGGTGCGGATGAAGGCGGTTTGATGATTGAAGACGGCTTCCAGCACTGCCTTGGCATTGCTGATCGACATGCCGATGCCAAGGGCGAGAAGCAGTGGCAGGTAGGGGATTTCCTTCCACCAGGTCTTCGGACGGAGGGCCTTCTGGGACATGAAGTAGAAGAGGGCAACCGAGGCGGAGGAGAAGAAGAAGATCGTGCCGTTGACAAGATAGTAGCCGACCGGGCCGAGGTCCTGCTGGGCGTGCTGGTTCGGGTAGATCAGGAAGCAGAGGCAGATCAGAAGCAGGTAGGCGAAGTTCGAGGTCAGGTGGGCCGTGGCCTCCATTTTGATGTAGAGCGGCACCTTGGACTTCCAGATGGCGGGCAGGACCTTCTTGCAGACCTGGATGGAACCCTTGGTCCAGCGGTGCTGCTGGCTCTTGAAACCATCCATGTCCACCGGAAGCTCGGCGGGGGTCTCGACATTGTTCAGGAAAATGAAGCGCCAGCCCTTCAACTGGGCGCGGTAGCTGAGGTCCATGTCCTCGGTGAGGGTGTCATGCTCCCAACCGCCGGCGTCGGCGATGCAGCACTTGCGCCAGATTCCGGCAGTGCCGTTGAAGGTGAAAAATCGCCCGCTGCGGTTTCGGGCGGT
>JAIXVN010000529.1 GCA_027483005.1 Verrucomicrobiaceae bacterium | reverse complement strand
TTCAGCCCACCCGCCGCCAACGCGTCGATGCGCGGGGTGCTGGCCTCGGAGTTCCCGTAGCAGCCGATTCACTGGGCGGCATTGTCCTTGCTGGTGATCCAGAGGATGTTCGGACGATCTTCCGCCGCATGGGTTTGCGTGAGGACCGCAGGCAGCAACAGGAAGAAAAGCAGGATCAGGCGCATGAGGTTGATGGACAGCCGATGAAACGATGGAGAGCGGGACGTTCGAAATCCAGTCGATTCGATCCCTACCGCCCACCATGAATCCGAGCTTCCGGACTTTTGCAAACTTTCTCGTCGGATCGGCTGTTTCCCAAAAGACACCCGAGCCCACCAGGAGCACGGAAATGTCGGCCCATTTTCGGGCACCCGGGTCCATTCGCAGTTCCGACCGTCCTCCAACCACAGGAAAAGAAGGGTCTCCGGATGATGGACACGCTTGAATGAAAGGCTCGGATTCGAAGGCCATCCGCCTCATGAAGGCTGGTGACCAGGTTGAGGTGGTGGGCTTGACGAGTGCGGGCGAAGAAATTTCGTCAGAATGTGGTAATGGCTGGTGTGACCTCTATATGAACCCTCTCCTTCCGGAATGAACGAGTCAGACTCTCCGCAGGCGATTGATGCGCAGTTTGTGACGCTGCTGGCACGGCATGAGCCGATGATCCGGGGGTATCTGCGGGCACTGCTGCCCGGCGCGGCCGATGTGGACGCGGTGATGCCGGAGGTGGCGCTGGTGGCATGGCGGAAGTTTGCGGAGCTCGAGGATCGCGAGGCCTTTGGGCGATGGGCCTGTGTGATCGCGCGCTACGAAGTGCTGCGGTATCGGCGCGACAAGGCAAGGGATCGGTTTCTGCTCGATGAGGAATTGCTCGCGCGAATCGCGGACGAAGGCCTGCCGGAAATCTCGCGGCGCGATCAACAAATGGCGGCGCTGGAGCGTTGCCTCGAAAAGTTGCCAACGCCTCGGCGGCAACTCGTGCTCGGATGTTACGCGCCTGGTGCTTCGATCCGTGAGATCGCGGCGAGTTCCGGGCAAACCGAAGACGGACTTTACCAACTGCTCCGGCGCATTCGCCTGAAGCTGCAAGACTGCGTCGAAACCACCCTGCGTCAGGAGGCATTGCCGTGACACCGAAGGAACACGAACTGATTCACGATTACCTGCACGAACGGCTCTCGCCCGAGCACGGAGCCGAACTGACTGCGCTGCTGGAAAGGAGTGCGGAAGCCCGGGAGCTATTGCGCATCGAGGCGGCGATCGAGACGCATCTGCGCGAACTTTCCACGAGTGAGACGTGGGAAACGGTGACCAGACCGGCGCGCTCGACCGCAAGCCGGGCCAGGGGCTGGCTCGCCCCGATCGCTGCGGGGATTGTCCTGGGCGTGACGCTTGCGACGGCGACGTGGGCGAGTGTGACGGCGCTTCGGCGCGAACCGGAACCGGTGATCCTGCCGGTGGCGAACGGTGACTTCGAAACGCTCGGCGCGGTCAAGGTAGGAGGATTCCCAAAGATGCCAGGGCACTGGCGCGGCGACGCGGCGGAATGTGTCGGCGCGACGGCAGAGGTGCTACCGCACTCCGGCACCGGCATGCTCCGCTTTCTCCTGCCTGATGGACGCAACGCCTCTGACGCGCGTGGATTCACGGCCTGCGATCAGTGGCAGCTTCTCGACTTGTCGAAGGTCCCCGCGACCGGCGATGCCGATCAGTGGGTCGCGGAAGCGGAAGTGTGGTTCAATGGTCTCGCGACGGCACACCAACCGGACTGCTTTTCCCTGCTCACCGTCTATGCGATCGACGTACAGCATCCGAAGGAACTCAACTCGATCAGCTCGGTCTGGCTTCGGCAATCGAACGCGGTGCTGGCCGTGGCAAATCGCCGCATCGTGTGCGACACCGACCCTGCGACGTGGGAGCGAGTCGCGGTAAAACTACCGTTGCCTTCTCGCACAAAGTTTCTGCTGATCCAGCTCTGTGCCGGCGCAACTCAGGACACGACCAAGGCCGCGCCATTCCCCGGCCCGTTTGCCGACTCCGCATCGATGAAACTGCGACGAGTCCCGCGCGTGCAGGAAGTCCTCACGGCAAAATAAAGAGGCTCCAAGGTCAGCCACCCAACAAGAGCACCTATGAGTTTTCTCAGAGCTAACGGATCGATCTTCCTCGGCAGTATCGTGTTCGCGTTCGACGTGTTCGAGCAAACCGGCACGGGGCTCAGCGGCACATACTACGTCACCGAGACCATCGGCCCGCTCGAGACCACGCGGACTGACGCGTCCATCTATTTCAACTTCGACAGGGCCATCCCATCGGGCATCGGGATTGCGGCGGCCATGACCGACTCGGTTTCCGAGTTCGGGAGTAGTTTCACCTTGTCGGTTTACAAACCGTTAGGTTGCTAAAATCCAAACCTTCAACATCACGAAAAGTTGTGCCATTCACTTTCTCCAATACGCAGTACACTGCCGGCTCCACTCCCCAAAGCCACACTTCCACGAAGCTTCAAAAAACATTCGCCAGTGCCTTGCCTCCCTCTGTCATTGCAACCTCAGCGCGAACGGCCTTTGATCATCGCTGGAAAACAACTGAAAATCTAATCGGACTCTCGGACAGAATGACGAACTACGTGCTCACGATCGCCGGTTATGGGAAGACCGATCCCTCAGGCAAC
>JAIXVN010000037.1 GCA_027483005.1 Verrucomicrobiaceae bacterium | reverse complement strand
CCACGTCGCCTGGAAGATACTCGGAAGGATTGCGCGCGGTGCTGAGCGTTTCACCCTGGCGCTCGAAGAAGCGCTTCAGGTTCGCAGCGCGGCGGTGGTCGATGCTGGTATCCGGCGCAGATGCCCCATACACCTGCGGATACTCACGGAAATTCTTTTCCATGTCCTCGTGGACGAGCTGCTGGAGGTCGGTGCCGACCGCGCGGAAGCCACGAATGATGACGTCCTCGGCCTTGCCCTTGTCCGACGGAATGTCGCCGTTCGGAAAGCTGATCTGGCGGTAGGTGGTGTCGTAGGTGACGGGAATCTTGGTCTGCTGGAGGGCGGCGGCTGCAAGGCGTTCACCGAAGACCGGCGAGGTGGACAGGCGGGCGATGCTGCGGTCCACATTTTCCACCGAGGTGCCGGTCTGCTCGGCCTTCAGGGAGTTGATCAGTGGGCGACCAAACAGGAAGGCGACTCCGATCGAGAGGAGCAGGATGACCCAGCCTCCGAAAAAATTCTGCCGGGAGCGACGAGGCTTCTGCGGACGCGGACCGATGTATTCGATGGCGTCATAAAAACCGGTGGGACGGTTGGTGCGGCGGGACATTTGGGGACGGGGCGTTTAAGCCAGATACCCAAGCATTTGGCGAACCTTTTCCGAACTCCGAACGAAGTTTCTCAAAAAAGTTTGAGGCGCGACCCAAGGTTCCGGCTCGACCCGCTGCCCGGGCGGGTTTAACGGGAGGTGCATGATCCTCTTTGAAAGCCTGAAACCCCTCGTCTGGGGCGACCTCGACCTGCCAATTTTCGGGCTGGGCGCTGACTGGTTTGGCGACCGATTCCAGCCGGCTGCTGGGTTCGCGCTGGCCAAGGACGCCGAACGACTCTGGTTCCTGGCCTCCCACACCAGCCCGGCGCTGCTCCATCCGCAGGCGCGCCCTGGGAAGTTTCAACCCGAGCTCTGGAAGTACGACGTCGCCGAGCTGTTTCTGGCCGATCCGAAGAGCGGACGTTACGTAGAACTTAACCTTTCTCCAAATGGCGCCTGGTGGAGCTGCGAATTCACCGCCCCCCGGGTCCGCGATGCAGCGCGCAACGAGCCGATGCCGGACGTGCAAACCTACTACGAACTGGCCCCCAGCGGCGGCTGGGTCGCGGCGATGTCGATCGCGCTCGATGTCCTGCAGGCCCGGATCGACTTCGGCCCGGAGACGAAGGGCAACGTCACCTTCATCCTCAACTCGCCCGCCCAGCGGTTCCTGACCGCCAACAAGCTCGGCCATGGCGAGCCGGACTACCACCTGCCGCAGTTTTTCGCAACGCTTCAGTCGAAACCCATCCCTGACTTTTGAACGAGCCCGACGAGGAGCTGGAACGCCACGTGCCGGAGGAGCCTCTTCCGGAGCGCGATGTTCTGTTAGAGGCCCTCGTCGATCAGGAAACGGAGGCCGGTCCGCGCAGACGGATTTCCAAAACCCTGATCGCCGCCTGCCTGCTGACGGGCCTCGGCGTCTGGCAGATCGTCCATGTCTCCAACGGCGGCGAGCCCATCTTCCGGGTCGCTGCGAAAGCCAAGGCTGCGCCGACGAAAGTGCGCTCGGATGGTCGCAGGCCGATCGGAAAGGTCCTCCCCTCCACCGACCCGATCGCCACCTACCTCGAACGCGCCAAACGCGGCATGACCGACCAGGAAATCCGCTGGATGATCACGGATTTCCAGGCGGCGGGGTTGGATGAGGTCGATCGCTCGCCGAAGGGAACCCTGCGGGCCAAGCAGCAGCTTTGGTATCTGGAGGCTCTAACAGAAGCGCTTCAGCTCAGCTCGGAGCAGAAGAATCAAGCTCGCGCGAGGATGGACGAGCTGCTCAGGAAGGACATTGAGGCCTTTGAGCAGGGCATTGGCGGAGTGACCGAAGTCAGGGAGCCGACGGAAGGCATTCCAGATGATTCGCCGATTGCTCCGAACGCGGACCCCACGACCTGGCTGCTCAAGGACGCTTATGCGCCGTGGAATCTGTGTGATCTGACGAAGGAGCAGAATCAGTTGACACTCCGGCAGTGGAAAACAGACAGAAAGAGTGAACTGATCGAAGGAAAGAGCAGCGCGGACGTCGTGGCGGCACCGTGGATCACGGTTGAACGCGCCGCGATTCAGGATCCTCGCCACGGCATTCTAACGGAGCTTCCGGAACCAACCAACGGTTTCCATGCAGGGGTCTCAAGCTGGCAGTCCTTTGGCATCCTCTCGATTAGCGATGCGTTTCCCTTAACTCCGGAGCAGGACTTGGTGGCTCATTGGTTGAACATTCCAGCTCAAGCGCGGATTCTCCAACCTGCTCAGCTGAGACTTGGACTCCTTTTTGACGCTAGTCTTATTGAACGTCTTCTACAAGGTCCCGACAATCCAACCGCTCAAACTCAAGTCGCCGAAGATCACGTCACCGGTATCACCATTGAGCCCAACGCCCCCCCACCAAACACCATCGAGCCCGAAACCCCGGTTGATCCCTTGCCGGAACCTGATTCAAAGTGAGCGCGATGAACGGCATGGTGATCGCAGCTCCGCTGGCTTGGGACGAGGTGTGTTTTTCTGTGCCTGCGGTGCGGGCGCTCGTGGCATCAGGCCTGCCGGTGACGATGCTTTGCCCGGAGGCGCAGGAGACCTTCTGGAAAACCCTGCCCGGGCTTTCGATCCTTCACTACTCCCCGAAGGCCAAAGCCAAAGCGATCGCGGAAGGACTCGGTGGCTTTGAAGCAGCGGTCGCTTGGGAAGAAGGCATCGCGGCGGAGGCCTGCGCTCGGGCAAGGATTTCCCGCCGCACCGGGCCTTCGGGCGAGAAAGCGCTGATGAAACTTCTCACCGATCCCCTGCCGCTGCCCGCGCCGGGACCGGTCGAACACCGCGTGCGGCACTACCTTTCCATTCCGGAAGCGATGGGCATCGACACCCGTGTGCCGGGATTTTTCGAGCCGGTCGATCTCGGCATTCCGCACGTTCCTGGCACGGTGCTGCTGGCCCCGGACTCCGACTACGGCCGCAGCCACGAGTGGCCGCTGGAGCGTTGGGAAAAGCTCGCGCGGGCACTGATCGAAAGCGGCAAGCGTCCGACGATCGTCGCGGTCCCGAACGGCGGCGGCCTGGCGGCGAAATTGCTGGCCGCTCTGGGCGATGACGCGCGCTTCGCCGAGCTGGAACCGCTGGGCGAGGCACTGCCGATCCTCGCCGCGCACGAAAAGGTCATCGCGGCGGATGGTTCGCTGCCGCATCTGGCCTCGCATGCCGGATCGACCTGCGTGGTGCTCTTCGGCCCGAACGAACCGGCCTGGAAACGTCCGCTGGGCAAGCGTCACACGATCCTGCGCCGCCACGTGGAGTGCTCGCCGTGCTTTGCCGCGAAGTGCGTGATGGACCTGCGCTGCCAGAACGAGTTGACGCTGGAGAAAGTGCTGGAGGCGCTTGGTTGATCGTGGCGGCGCTTTCCAAGCGCCATGCCAAGGCATTGGGATGGGCTTGGCCCTTGGAAAGGGCCGCCACGATGCGAATTGTCTAGGCGCGGCCCGTGTTGCCTGCTACCACCCCGCCGCCGCCCGCAAGGGAGTGGCCGTTTTCATCCGTTTCTTTGGGGGGTATCCCGCGGTTTTCTGGTTGCAAACGTCATCGGCCGCTTTTGACAAACCGGCCGTTTCTCCTCCGCCTCACGTGGAGTGAATCAACCAGAAAGCAAGGAGCTCCATGAGGGGCTTCCTGGCGTTTGTCGCCCGCATCGGGTGGTCGCCTTCGTGCGTACCGCCCACCTATTGAAACTGAATACATGACATTTGACTCGTTTGAATTGAACCCCGCCCTCGCCAAAGCCGTCAAGGAGGGTGGTTATGAGACACCGACCGACATCCAGCGTCTTTCGATCCCGATCATCCTCGCCGGCAAGGACCTGATGGCCTCCGCGCAGACCGGAACCGGGAAAACCGCCTCCTTCGTGCTGCCGATGCTGCACCGCCTGATGGCGAAGCCCGGCACTGGACGCCGTGGGCCGCGCGCCCTTGTCCTGGCCCCCACCCGCGAGCTCGCCGAGCAGGTCCTCAATGAGGCCCGCCGCTTCGGCAAGCACTCCGGCCTGTCCTTCGGATTGGTCGTCGGTGGCGTCGGCTACGGCCCGCAGTATCAACTGCTTTCCCGCCCGCTGGACCTGCTGGTGGCCACTCCCGGCCGCCTGATCGACCACCTCGACCAGAAGCGTGTCGATCTTTCCAACGTGGAATTCCTGGTCCTCGACGAGGCTGACCGCATGCTCGACATGGGCTTCGTGAAGCCGGTCCGCCAGATCGCCAGCTACCTCCCGCAGAAGCGCCAGGGCCTGCTTTTCTCCGCCACCCTCGAAGGCGCGGTGAAAAAGGTGGCCTTGGAGCTGCTGAACCAGCCGGAACAGGTCGAACTCGCCGCCAACAAGGTGAAGCACGAAGGCATCGACCAGCGCATGTTCCACGTCGACAGCGTCGATCACAAGCGCCGCCTCCTCGACCACTGGCTCGGCGACCCGACCCTTCAGCAGGCCGTCATTTTCACCGGCACGAAGCGTCGCGCCGACCGCCTGTGCAAGGCCCTCCAGCAGGATGGCCACGCCTGTGCCGCCCTTCATGGCGACAAGAGCCAGGGCGTCCGCAAGCGCACCGTCGAACAGATGCGCAAGGGTGAGGTGAGGCTGCTCATCGCCACCGACGTCGCCGCCCGCGGGCTGGACATCGACGGGATTTCCCACGTCATCAACTTCGACCTGCCGATGGTGCCGGAAGACTACATCCACCGCATCGGCCGCACCGGTCGGGCCGGATCGACGGGTGTTTCCGTGACGCTGGTGGCCCCGGAGGACCGCGAAAAGCTGCGCGACATCGAAAAGCTCACCGGCAACCGCCTGACCTGCTCCGTCCTCGAAGGCGACGAGCCGAAACTTTCCCCGAACTCCTACGTCCCACCGGCCCCGCCGCGCGGCGGTGGGGGTCGTGGCCAGGGAGGTCGCCCGCAAGGCGGTCGTCCGCAGCAGGGTGGGGGACGTGGCCGCAGTGGTCCGGCCCGCAGCTCGGGGGGTGGCGGACGCTCGTTCCGCGACTGAATTGACCGGATTTTACGAAATCCCGTGCGGCGATTCTGATCAGGGCTCTATTGGCCCGAGGCTGCCGCGCTGGAGATTGACCTCGTTGCTTCCTTCTCGTAAACAACCCTCATCCTCTTCTAACACCATCACATGAACCTCAAGATTCCCTTCGAACGGGTCAACTGGCTCAACACCGCATTCCTCGGGGTGATCTGCCTGACGGCCCTCATCGCTTCCCCGATCTACCTCTGGCATCATGGCATCAACGGCTTCCAGCTCGGAATGCTGCTGTTCTACATCATTGCCACCGGGATGAGCATCACGCTCGGCTACCACCGCCTGTTTTCCCACCTCTCGTTCCGCGCCAAGTGGCCGATCCGTCTCGCGACGTTGGTCTTCGGGGCCTGTGCGTTTGAAAACTCCGCGCTGAACTGGGTGTCCGACCATCGCCGCCACCACAAGCACACCGACCACGATGAAGATCCCTATGACATTTCGAAGGGCTTCTTCTGGGCGCACATCGGCTGGATCCTGTTCAAGCTCGATCCCGTTCCGCCGCTCGACAACGTCGCCGACCTCCGCAAGGACAAGCTGGTGATGTGGCAGCACCGCTGGGACAAGCTGATCGCCCTCGTCGTCGGCCTGCTTCTTCCCGCTGGCCTCGGCTACCTCTGGAACGCCACCCACGGCCTCGATCCATGGACCGGTGCGCTCGGCGGTTTCCTCCTTGCCGGCGTGCTCCGCGTGTTCCTCGTCCAGCAGTGCACCTTCTTCATCAACTCGCTCTGCCACACCATCGGTGAGCAGCCTTACTCCACCCGCTGCAGCGCCCGTGACAGCTTCGTCATGTCGCTCGTGACCTTCGGCGAGGGCTACCACAACTATCACCACGAGTTCCAACACGACTACCGCAACGGCGTGAAGCCCTGGAACTTCGACCCGACCAAGTGGGCCATCTGGCTGCTTGCCAAGGTCGGCCTCGCCTCGGATCTCCGTCGCGTGCCGGAAAGCAAGGTCGTGCTGGCCCAGATGATGGAAGCCCGCCGCCACGCCGATGCCGAACTGGCCCGCCTCAAGAGCCTGGGTGAGCACCACCCATGGCGCGACAAGGCGATCGAGAGCGCCAACGCCCTCGTCGAGCGCCTGACCGCCAGCTACAACGAACTCGAGGCCGCCATGGTCGGTCGCGTGGATCTTTCCCGCAAGGCGTTGCGCCGTTGGACCGAGGAAACCCGTGAGGTGCTTGACCGCCTCGCCGAGGTTTGCAAACCGCTGCCAGCCTGATCTCTTCCTGACGGCCCGGCGTCCTTCGGGGCTCCGGGCCGTTTTGTTTTCACTCCGATCGTTCTCCCGTGACGCTGCTCCAACTCGGCTGGTCCGATCACTTTGAAAAGGCCCGCGAGCCCTTTGCCCACAAGAACTGGGTGCCCGCGCGGCTGATCCGGGAGACCACGATCAACTTCGGAGCGTTCATTGAAGGTGGCGAGGAAATCGACCTCGTCCTTTCCGGCAAGGTCTGGCACGACGCCCCGAACGATGCCGCCCTGCCCGCCGTCGGCGACTGGGTGCTCGTCGAGATGGGCGATGAGAACCAGGACCACGTCATCCGCCACCTCCTGCCCCGGCGGTCCTGCTTTTCCAGGAAGATGCCGGGAAAAAGTTCCGAGGAGCAGGTCATCGGCGCGAACATCGACGTCGTGGCCGTGGTGACCGATGCCGGGCCCGACTACAACCCGCGCCGGATGGAGCGGTATTTCTCCCTGATCAGCCGCAGCGGCGCGATGCCGGTGGTGCTGATCAACAAGTCCGACCTGTTTCCCAAGAAGCAGAACGTCGCCGCCGCCGAGGAACTCCAGGCGCTCTGCCCGGAGGCGAAGATCTACATCACCAGCGCGGTGAACCGCCATGGCTTGAAGGTCCTGAAGTCCTACCTCACGCCGGGCACCACGATGTGCGTCGTCGGCTCATCCGGTGTCGGGAAATCGACCCTCGTCAACCAGCTCTACGGCGAGGAATGGATGTGGACCGGCGATTGCAACGAGGTGACCGGAAAGGGTCGCCACACCACCACCTCCCGCGAGCTCGTCCCGCTGCGGGGCGGCGGCATGCTGATCGACAACCCCGGCATGCGGGAGATCCAGATGTGGACCGACGAGGTCACGCTGCGGGAAAGTTTCGCCGACGTGGAAATGCTTTCCGCCGAGTGCAAGTTCGCCGACTGCAAGCACCAGAAGGACGCTGGCTGCGCGATCCGTGGTGCGGTGGATGCCGGTGTGCTCGATCTCGGGCGTTATGAAAGTTTCCTCAATCTCGAGACCGAGGTCGCCGAGTTGAAACGTCGGGCCAAGAAGCGGCAGATGTCGGTCGAGCGCTGGGCGAAGCGGAACAACCGCGTGAAGGCTCGCAATTTGAACGATCGCATCCAGTTGGAGAAAGACGAGCGTGGCGACGACAGTTGAGGATGGGCCTGTCCATATCGGCTTCTTCTCGCCCCGAAAACCTCATTGCCAGCGGGTTTCGGCGGCCTTAGGGTTTCTGGGAACTTAGGCCATTGATTTCGTCTCGAGCATTTCATCCTGCATCTCCATGAAGCGCGTTCCCAAAACCACCGCCAAACCCGCGCTCAAGTCGAAGTCGCCTGCGGTTCCCGATGCGATCGGGCTGCACAATGAGCTCATTCTGGAAGGGGAGCGGCGTGAACAGCGCAATCAATGGACCGCCCTGGCGGTTGCGGCGCTTGGGATCGCCGGGGCTTGGTACTACGTCCAGACCTCGCCCACCGAGCCAGAAGCAGAAACGAAGACCGCTCCGTCCAAGACTCAGGCGCTTGTCGCCAAGGGTCCGGAGAATGACAATGAAACCAGCCTCGGGAAGATCCTCGCCGAGGCCAAGGACCGTCCGGTTCAAGCCACGCCGGCCCCCGCCGTCGCCCAGGCCGCCGACACGCCGGAAGTTTCCCCCACCGAGCCAGTCGAGGAGCCTCCGTCGAAGGATGAGGCTGCCCTGCTGGCGAAAGAGGAGGCGCTCCTGCTTGTCGGACAGGATGCCACTCGTGAGATTCACACCAGCCGGGACCGGAAGCTGCTGCTGCGGGCGCTCAACAACCACACCTGGGATGCCTACCGTGGACTGCTTTCCAGGTCGATCGACGTCGGACTGGCCAAGGTTTCCATGCCGGAGGGACGGAACCGTTTCGACGGAGTCTGGAAGGAGTCCGTGCTCTATCAGGCGATGCTCCGCTGGAAGGTGCTCGGCCGTTTCTCCGAACCGGAGCTCATCGAGGTCGCCCAGGACATCTACACCGGCGAAATGCTGGCCTGGCTGCTCACCAACGACGCGGCCATGGAGCAGATGCTGCTCACCATCAAGCCCGAGGACGATGGCGGGAAGGTCCTGATGTTCCTGCGCGATGCCTGGTCCCAGAAGCCCGACAAGGCCAAGCAGTATTTCAACCTCGCCCTCGCCTGCGCCGTGGTCTTCGACCAGGACGTCCGGATCACCACGCCCGACAAGGGCGGCGAGTATGCGGCCGAGGCCAAGGTCGATCCGCTGAAGCGTTATCTCTGGTACATCGAGAAGAACGAGAAGGGCAAGCTGGCGACCTCGGTTGACCGCATGGAGGCCCGCGATCTGGTCTGGGCCGTTTGCGCGCCGATTTCCGTCTCTGAAATGGAGTGGGCCGTCGCCAAGATGAGCCTCCGCCGCAAGAACTGGGGCAATGCCTACGGGATGATCGAGTACCTGATGGAACGCGCCGTGAAGGGTCTCAATCCTTATGAGGAATACACCTTCGCGGAGATCCTCAAGGAAGGCGGCATCTGCGGTGACCAATCCTATTTCTGTGCCAACACCGCCCGCGCCAACGGCATTCCGGCGATGATCATGGCGGGCGAAACCGATCTCGGCGGACACGCCTGGGTCGCCGCGAAGATCCAGGATGACGAGTGGACCACCGGCATCGGCCGCATCGGCGGGGTCTCGAAGGGCCAGGCTGGAAATCCGCAGACGGGAGGCTCGATCACCGAACAGGAAGTCCAGCTCTGGGCGGACCGCGAGCACCAGAGCCAGATCGTCACGATGTCGGTCTTCCGCCACCTGTGGCTGGCGGATTACTATGCCTCTCGTACCAAGGACGAGATGGTCGCGGAAATCGCGAAGCTGGCCAACCTGCTGGGGCCCTCGTTCACCGAGACCTGGGGCCGTCTGTATCGCGAGCTGGAGAAGAAGACCGAGAAAGCCTCCGATCCCGCCGAGCCGGGCATCCTGGCCGAGTGGAAGGATTTCGTCGGCCGCATGCGCCGCGAATTCAAGGAGAACCCGCGGATGGCCGAGCTGGCCGCCAAGGCCGAGAGCGAGCACCTTTTCCCCTATGGCGACGAGAACGACGCCAAGCGCTCGCTCGCCCGCGACCGCCGCCGGATCGAGCGCAACTCCGGCGAGCAGAAGGACCTGATCGCCTCCTCCCTGAAGCGCGAGGCCGAGCTGATGATGAAGCGCAACGACGCCAACTCGAAGCGCGACATTTCCCGGCTCTATGAAACCGCCATGCGCGAGTATGGCGGCGGCATCACCGGCTTCAAGATGATGGCCGAGGACTATTTCAGCTACTTCAAGGATGATCAGGAACAGGGCAAGAAGGTGGTGCGCGACATCGAACTCGCCTTCAAGCGCGTCGTCGAAACCGGCACCAAGGACTGGTTCCGCGCCAAGACGGAAGCTGACATCTACCGGACCATCTGTGGCTACTACCGCACCGTCGGCGAGGTCAGTCGCGCCGAGATGCTGGAGAAGCGGATGGACCGCCTGATGGAGCAGGCCGAGCGCGGGGCGCTGTGATCCGGTCTTGAGCTTGGTCACGGCTACACAGAAGCTCGGGACATGTTCCGAAGCCTGGTCGCCGCCTTGTTGATGTCCGTCGTGATGACGGCGCAGGGCCAGTTGTCCCAACTGCTTCCCAAGACGGAGTCCTCCGCCTTGCCAAAGGAGGAGACTCCGGCCCAGCTCCGTGAACGCCTGCAAGGCTGGCTCAAGGAAGCACGGGAGGAGTTTTCCCGGCTCGATGAGCCTTCTGCCGAAAGCCGGCTGCCGGAGGGAGTGGGGCCGACCGAGTTTTCCGAGCGGCGTCGCGATGTCCAGCAGACGATCATTTCCGTGGAGCGGCAGTTGAAGTCGCTGACCTCGGTGGCGGAGGCTGCGGAGTCTGCAAAGAAGGCCGCCGCGCAGTTGGAGTCGTGGAAGGGCTTCGTCGAGGGGCCTCCCTATTCCGTGCTGTGGATCGATGACCTGAGGAACCAGCGGGACGTCGCCAACGAGCGTTACTCGACCTCGGCCTCGACGCTGAAGCTGTTCGAGAACCGGATGAACGAATCCTCCGCCGAAGCGAAGGTGGCCGACGAAGCCTATCGGCTCGCCTCCGGAGTCTCCGCCCGCAGTCCCGGTGCCGTTGATGCCGCCTGGCGGATGGAGGCCGCCCGGCTGCGCTGCCGGTCGATCGCTGCACGCATCGGGCTCTTCAACCAGCTCATCAACCAGCAGCGCGAACTGCTCTCGGAGGCCGGTTCGAGGCTGGCCTTTGTGGAGAAACAACTCGCCCAGATCGAATCGCGCGCCTTTCTTTCCGATGACGATTTCGCCCAGGTCCGCAAGTCCGCCACGACCCGCCAGGCCGCGCTGGCAAAAGAGGGCGAGGAAATCCGGAAGCGTTACAACGCCGCGCTCTCGAATCGGCGGAAGCTCGAAAGCCAGATCAGCGAGGAGAAGCCGGACGCCTTGCTCACCGCGCGGATCGAGGCCTCGACCACGCGGGTGGACAGCCTGCAGTTCTCCCTCGATACCCTCAATGCCCTCGAGCAACTCGAGTCCCAGGTCCCCGATGCCTACCAGAGCCGCCGGGTGCTGATGACCGTCACCGAGGTGAATGCCCGCGAGGGAGCCCTCAAGTCGCTGCGGACGATGCGCGATCAATCGAAGGCTTGGGGGATCTTCGCCGCCAATGAAATCTCCGTCGCCGGGTCGGAGCTCCGCAGCCAGGAGGCGCGGGCCCTTTCGATGCCGCAGAATGACCCCAAGGTCCCGCTGGTGAATGACCAGTGCGCGGATCTGCGCGACAAGCTCGATGTGATTCAGCGCCTGGCCAGGACCGTCGATCTCCAGCAGCGCCAGCTCAATGCCTGGCTCGGCGACTTCGATCAGATCCTTGCCCAGCGCTCGGTCGGCCAGCGCGTCAGCGATGGCTGGGACAGCTTCCGGCTCGGCGTCAAAAAAATCTGGAATGTCGGTGTCTGGGACTACGACGTCGAGCGGATCGATGCCAACGGCCAGAAAGTCCTCAAGCAGGAAACCCTGCCGCTGGGCCAGCTGATCATCGCCATCCTGCTGTTCGTGATCGGCTACGTGGTGGCTTCAAAAATCACCCGCCGGGTGCATCGGGTCGTGGTCAGCAAGGGCCACATCGGAGAAGCCCAGAGCGCCACGCTGCGACGCTGGGTGATGGCCCTGATCGGATTCCTGTTGGGCGTCGCCACACTGAAGATCCTCAACATTCCGCTCACCGTCTTCGCCTTCCTCGGTGGGGCCCTGGTCATCGGCGTCGGCTTCGGCACCCAGACCCTGATCAAGAATTTCATCAGCGGCATCATCGTCCTGTTCGAGCGGAACATCCGCGTCGGGGACATCCTCGACATCGGCGGAGTGGTCGGCACGGTCGCGGAAATCAACACCCGCTCCTCGGTGCTCCGCAGTGGCGACGGCATCGAGACCCTGATCCCGAACTCGCTGTTTCTCGAAAGCCGGGTCACCAACTGGACCCACAGCAACCGCCACATCCGCCGCAGCGTGCGGGTGGGAGTGGACCATCAATCGCCGATCCAGAAGGTGGCCGAGATCCTGGTCGATTGCGCCGACCGTCATGGCCTGGTGCTGAAGGATCCGCCTCCGGTGGCGCTGTTTGAGGACTTCGGCGACAACGCCCTCATCTTCAGCCTGAACTTCTGGATCGAGCTGGACAGCAAGACCAACTCCTCGGTGGTCGCCAGTGATCTGCGCTACATGATCGGCAAGAGCTTCGCCGATGCCGGCATCGCCATCGCCGCTCCGTCACGCGACATGAAACTCGTCACCGAAAGCCCGCTGAAGGTCGAGTGGGCTGGGAACAACGCCGGGAAGCCAGAAGAATCCGACGCCGGCACCGTGGTGAGGAACGAGGACTCGAACTGAGCCCGCCTTTCCTCAAGGCATCCCGGTCATCAGCGCCTCGATCTGCTTCGTGATCGCGGCGGCCTGTTCGGTGGCTTGCCCGACCGTTGGTCCGGGCTTGCTGCCGGGACAGCCGGGTACGCCAGGGCGCTTGTGGCCGATCTGGCTCATCCAGGCCGCGAAGCGTGTGCTCATGCGTTGGTGGGCCAGCTTGCGGATCTCGGGACCCTTTTCTGGAAACAAGGCCTCGGCTGAGTTGATGCCATCGAGCTTCGCGCCGAGGAACTGGGTGAGGAGTTCACGCGCCATGATCCAGTGACCCTCACGGTTGGGATGCACGCCGTCCGGAGAAAGCAGGAAGGCCCGGTTCTTCGCGCGGCCTTCATCGAGCGCCTTGCGCATGGGTCCGTGGAAATCGACCACGTCCCAGCCAGTAGTCCGCTTTGTGAGCAGCCACTCGGTGTAGCGGGTCAGGTTTTCATCGTGAAACTTGAGGCTCGCGTTGCCCTTGTCATCGCGGACCGGTGGTGTGCAGAAGACGACCCGCTTCGCGCCGGACTTCAGGGCCACATCGCGAAGGTGGGTGATCGCCTCGGAGAATCGCTTCAGTCCCTCATCGTTCGAAGGCAGGCTGCTGCCGTCGTTCATTCCGTAGCAGACGACAAGCAGATCCGGCCTGGTGGCGGTCAGGGCACGATCCAGCCGCTCGCTGACCGTTGGCCGACCGAATCCATGGGCCTTGAGATGCCCGGCATTCTCTTCGGCTGTTAGATCCGAGGCGGTCTCGCTGCCGAGTCCCAGATTGATCACCTCGGTTTTGGCGCTGTTCGCCGCCAGCCAGCACTCGAAGTCGGTCACGTAGTCGCCGCCCTGCGTGATGCTGTCGCCGAGGAACACGATGCGCTTCACCCCAGCCAGTTTTTCACCGCCGACCGGATCCGCCGCCTTCAAGGGCAGGGCCGAAAGGAACAGAAGACAAAGGAATCGGAGCAGGAACGGGGGTTTCATAGATTCGGTGAAGTCCGCCAGCAAAACGGAGAAACTGGCCGCTTTCTTCCAATTCAATCGTGGGCGCTCCCATCACAGTCAGTCATCTGACCTTTGTGGGGTTGACCCAATTCAACCCGTGAAAGCGACCAAATCCTTCGTCGGTGGTCACGAGAATTGCTCGATGCTCGACGGCGAGAGCTGCGAGCCAGGCATCGTTCACATCATTTCCGCAAAGCCCAAGTTCATGGATGAAATCCGCAAGTATCCCAGCATGACGTGGCCCGGCGTTCAGTCGTCTGGTGCCGGGATAGCTCCAGAGATCATCCTTCCAGAATCCCAGCACCTCGTTCATGGGCACCAGCCGGAGCTTTTCCAGCGTGGGAATTCGCAGAAGGGCGATCTCGACTGATTCACAGAGGCACAATGCATCACCGTTTCCTGTCGCCTCGATCATCCACTGCCGACATGAAGCATGGTCGGCGGATTCCTTCCGCAGGGCATGGATCAGGACGTTCGCGTCCAGTAGAAACAAGGACATCAGCGTGGGGGAAGAGTGATGCCGACCTTCAAGAGGTCCTGATGCTCCTGTTCCTCGTCAGCCAACCTGCGGATCTCCTCCCACGTAAGTGCCTCCTGCTGC
Source organism: Verrucomicrobiaceae bacterium (assembly GCA_027483005.1). GTDB lineage: Bacteria > Verrucomicrobiota > Verrucomicrobiia > Verrucomicrobiales > Akkermansiaceae > Luteolibacter. Next base: position 4,608 of record JAIXVN010000037.1, on the reverse strand, counting down.
TTGGATTCGTAAACGCGAAAGGGATGCGCGGCTGGCGTGGTCGTCAGCTTCTTCTCCAAACGCAGCCTCAGTCCCTCTTCAAGAAACCGGGTCAAGGTGACGCCTTGTCGCGCTGCCTCCGCCTTCGCTTCCCGATAGAGGCGATCATCGATCCGCAAGGTTGTCTGCATGATCCCAATCTAGCTTTTGACAGATTTCTGTCAATTTTGAATCAAGAAACTCAATCGCCCGGTCCTCCATCCAGTCACCACCCGGAAAGCCAACATGTCCGCCGGTGGCGGGGATTTCGAGGTGGAAGTGGTCACTGGCCCCGGCCTCCTCGCGGGGAAAGCAGGCGGGGCCGAGGAAGGGGTCGTTGGCGGCGTTGACGAGCAGCGCCGGGATGCGGATGCGGGAGAGGAACTGTCGTGAACTACTGCGCGCCCAGTAGTCCTCCGCATCGCGGAAGCCATGGAGCGGGGCGGTGTAGCGATCGTCGAACTGCCGGAAGGTGCGGACGCCTTTCAGTCCGCTGGGATCGAGCAGGTCGGGAAACCTCGGCTGCTTGGCGCGGATCTTTCCGGCGAGGGAGTCGATGAAGCGCTTCATGTAAACCGAGCGGTTGAAGGGCGTGCCGAGGCTCTTCGAGGAGCACGCGAGATCGCAGGGCACGGAGAAGGTGACGGCGCGATGCAGGCGAGGGGAGTGATCGTTGCGCTCGCCGAGATACTTGAGCGTCATGTTGCCGCCGAGGCTGTAGCCGATGAGATCGAGTTCGGTCGCGGGATGGGTGGCGAGGGCGTGTTGGACCACGGCATGCAGATCGTCGCTGGCTCCGCTGTGATAGAAGCGGGGCAGGCGGTTCATTTCCCCGCTGCAGCCGCGATAGTTCCAGGCGAGCACGTCCCAGCCACGTCGGATGAGCGCGGCGGCCATCGCCTGGATGTAGGAGGCTCCGGCGCTGGCCTCGAGTCCGTGGGAGAGGATGGCGAGTCTGGAGCGGCCTTCATTGAACCACTCCAGATCGAGGAAATCGCCATCCGCCAGCTCAAGCCGTTCCTTCTGCTTCGTGACGTGCGGGACCCTTCTTGCCAAGGCGGGCACGATGGTCTGCAAGTGCCCGCCCGGCAGCCAGAGGGGTGCCTGATAGGTGGAGTTTGGGACGAGCGGCATCGGATGAAGAATGGCAGTCAGGCAGGGCAGGCGAAGACTTTTCCAGTGATCTGGAAACTCCTGGACCGGACTTCCTGGTGGATTCACGCGAGGCCGATCATTCCAACGACCGGGTGCGCCGGGGAGCCGTTACCTCTGCCGATGAACGTCCCGGTGCCGTGTCCCTCCCGGCTCAGAACACGAGAACCAGCAGTGAGGCGTTGATCAGGATCAACCACCTGGCGGAACTCCTTTTGGGCATGGTCAAAGACATCCCAAGCCCCGAGGACTTGGGAAGCCTTGAGTCATTTCAAGAAAGGTCTCGCAGGTCAGGCCTTCACGGCACCACGAAGATCTTCTTGTTCGAAGGGTCCTTCGCCTTCTGGCCGCTCTTGAAGCCGGAGACGTCGATGACGTTGTAGGGCGGATAGGGGCTGATGACCTCGTTGGGGTTCTTGGTCTTCTGGGCGACGGGATACTGCGCAGGCGGCGTGGGTGGAGGGGTCACCGGCGGTGTCACCGGCGGCTGGGGGACGTTGGGGTCCTGGATGCCTTGTCGCGGGTCTGGCTGAACTGGATTTCCGTAGGGATCGACGGGTGGAGGATTGTTTCCGTAGGGGCCGAAGTCCTGGTTTCCGGGCGGCTGAACCTGGCCATAGGGGCCGTATGGGCCGGGGCCATCAATCCGTGGATCGTGAGGAAAGCAGGAGGAGAGCACGAGGCTGCCAAGGACGATCGAGGCGGCGGAAAGAAGGCGGTTCATGGTGCGCATGGAACGTGGGAAGTACGGGCTTTATTCACGGGCGGAGCGTTTCCGCGCGATCAGGTGCTTCGAGAGGATGGCAAGTTTCCTTGCTTTGGAAAGGCTGTAACGGCGGTCGAAGACCCGGAAGCCGTCCGCCTTCATCCGCTGCAGCAGGGTGCGGTAGGTCTCGGCCATGATGATCGCCGGGGTGAGGGCGGCGCGATCGCTGGCGGGCAGCAAGGCCTCCGCTTCCTGAAAGAAGGCCTCGGCGCGCCCGGCCTGATAGGCCATCATCGCCATGAAGCGGCCATCGTGCACCCGACCGATGAGGTCGCGCTCGGTGTATTGGAAACGGCCCAGGTCGGCCAGCGGCAGGTAAATGCGGACGCTGTTGGAAAGGTCCTCGCCGACATCGCGGAGGATGTTGGTGAGCTGGAGCGCGTGGCCGAGGGCAACGGCGTACTTTTCCGAATCCGGATGCTGGCAGCCGAAGAGCCGGACGGACACGAGACCGACCGCGCAGGCGACCTTCCAGGTGTATCCAGAAAGCTCCTCCCAGGTGCCGAAGCGCTGCGGATGAAGGTCCATCATGCAGCCGTCGATGATGGCGATGAGCAGCTCGGTGGGGATGGCGCGCTTGTCGCGGAGTTCGACCACCTCGCGTTGGAACTCATCCGGCGTGTCGAATCCAGCCTCGAGACCCAGTTTCCAGGCGGCAAGGGCGGCAGCGCGCTTGTCGGCGGGCACATCGAGGTCATCGGCAAGGTCATCGATCACCCGGCAGAAGGCATAGAACACGACCATGTCCTCCCGCCGGTCCTTCGGCAGGATGCTGAGCGCAAAGGCGAGGTTCGACTTCGCCTTGCGCGTGATCTCGGAGGCTACGGACATCGCGGCGGTCAGCGGATGAAGCCCCAGTGGCCGGTCTTGATCGGCCAGAGGGAGAAGAGCGCGGGGCCGACGACGTTGAACTCCTTCACGGTGCCCCAGTAGCGGGAATCGAGCGAGTTGCCGCTGTTGTCGCCAAGAGCGGCGTATTCGCGCATCCCGGGAGGCGCGTCGGACTTCAGCGTGATGGAGTCGCCGGGCTTCACCAACACGGGAGGATAGCCGGAACCGCGTGGATTGGCGAAGGAGTAGCCCTTTTGGTCCCGGTGCCCATGGAGCGGAAGGGTGTAGACGTGCTCGAACCCCGGCTCAGTGGCGACCTTGCCGTTGATGAGGATGTTCGGCGGAGAAATTGCGAGGGTATCGCCAGGCACCGCGCCGAGGCGCTTGATGTAGTGGGTGCCGTCCTCTTGATCGGCGATCCGGTCGCCCTTGCCCTTCGGAGCATTTCCCTTGGTGCCCTGGATGCCGCGTGTGTCGAAGACCCAGACTTCGCCACGGATCGGACGACGGAAGTGATACGAAACGCGATCAACCAGCACGAGGTCGCCGGCATCGATGGTGCCCTCGCAGAGCACCGTGCCGGCAGGGAGAATGCCGCCGTTGTTGGCCGCAATTTCCAGTGCCTTGCCGAAACCCAATTCCTTGATCTGGCTCGGGGGGGCCGGCAGCCTGAGGGTGCTTTTATCGGCGAAATGGAGCTCCGAGCGGCTGAAGTATTTCAACCACATGAGGTCGCGAAGATCGGTCATGAGATTGCCTTCAGTATCCCGACCGAGCAACATCTGGCGGTCCTTATCGTTCACCACCTTCACGTAGCTGCGTCCACGTGTTGCCATTTCCGCAAGCCGCACCGGCAGCGCGGGCCAGTCCTTTTCCGCCAGCGGGGTGCCGATGATGCCGTTCAAGGTCGGCTGCATGGAGCCGGTCGGAATGCGGAAAGGTTGCAGCACGTAGGTGCGGAGCCCGAGGGCGATGACGATGGCCACGAACATGACCTCGACGTTCTCCTCGAACCAACCCGGCGGCTTTTCCGAACGCAGCGAGTTCTCACAGGTCGCGCGGATCTGCTTCGAGGCCTCGTCCACCTTCTTGCGATCGCCCGACTTGATGGCGGCCAGCAAGTCATCACGTCGGGACTCGATTTCGGCGATGCGATCCGGCTTCAGCAGGTCGCGCTTGTAGTTGACGAACTTGCGCGCCCCCTTGACCAGGAGCAGTGCCTCTTTCTTCCACTTCGGCGTGAACATGCCCGCAGTGTCGCGGGCGTCCGGCGGGTGTGCAAGTGCGGGCAACTCCGGATTTGCGGTAGGCTTCGATCCTGCCTTAGTTGGGGAGCCCGCATGTCCGAACCCGAATTTCCAGCCAATCGCCCCTCCCTCATGAAACCGGTCATCTGGACAATCGTCTTGCTGGCAGCAGGTTACGGTGGGTGGAAATGGCTACAAAACGGTGCTGGCAACCCGGCTACGACCACCGGGCCGGTGCCGCGCGGCGCGATGGGCCCCACGGCGGTCTCCGTCGCCGAGGTCCGGGAAATGGATTTCGAGGAGTGGTCCACGGTTTCCGGCACCTTCACCCCGCTCGACGTGGTCACCGTCCGCAGCCGGGTCGATGGGCAGCTGATGAAGGTGAATTTCACCGAAGGCAGCACCGTGAAGGAAGGCGACCTGCTGGCGGAAATCGACCCCCGGCCGTATCAGGTCGAGCTCGATCAGGCGACCGGCCAGGAAGCGCGGGATCAGGCGTTGTTGCAAAATGCCCGGGCCGATCTCAACCGCTACGAAACCCTCCTCAAGCAGGACTCGATCGCGAAACAGCAGGTCGATGCCCAGGCCTCGCTG
>JAIXVN010000374.1 GCA_027483005.1 Verrucomicrobiaceae bacterium | reverse complement strand
GTGTTCCCAGTAAAGTGCGTCGCGTTCGATCGGCTTGTCGGCGAAGGCGGGCAGCAGGCTTTTTCCCTCCATCGGCAGGATCGGCTGCCCCCTGAACTCGGATGGATACCTCGCTCCGGAGATCTCGACGCAGGTGGCCATGACATCAATCAAGTGTCCCGGTTGCTGGCGGAACTGGCCTTTCGCCGCAATGCCCGCGGGCCAATGGGCGATGAGCGGAGTCGAGATGCCACCTTCGTGGTTGTAGTGCTTGTAGAGGCGGAAGGGCGTGTTCTGGGCATTGGCCCAGGATTCGCCGCAGAAGACGTTCGAACCGGAGGCTCCGAGCGGGCCGGAACCCTCTGATCTGCCGCCGGGACCGCCCTCGGCGTTGCCGCCGTTGTCGCTCATGAAAAGGATGAGCGTGTTGTCGAGTTCGCCGCGCGACTTGAGGTCCGCGACCAGTTTGCCGACCGCCCGGTCCATGCGATCGACGCAGGCGGCGTAGATGGCCATCAGATGATCGAAGCGATCCTGCTCCTCGGCTGTTAGACCGTCCCAGGCCTTCACATCGGTGGCGCGTGGACTGACCGGCCAGGCCTTGTCAAGCAGGCCGAGGCTGAGTTGCTTCGCATGGCGCTCCTCGCGCAGCTTGTCCCAGCCGCCCTTGTATCTTCCGCGATAGCGCGCGATGTCCTCGGGCGGGGCCATCAGGGGGAAATGCGGCGCATTGAAGGCAAGGTAGAGGAAGAAGGGCTTCTCCTTCGGGCCTGCATCGATGAACTTGATGGCGTTCTCCACGAAGGCGTCGGTGGTGTAGAAATTGTCGCCGGGAGCCGGAAGCTGGGTGTTGTCGCGGGTGAGGGATCCGGGATGAAAGTAATCCGACTTTCCGTCGATGATGCCGAAGTAGTGGTCGAAGCCGCGCTGGAGCGGCCAGTTGGATTTCTGGTCCTCGGGGACATTCGGGCCGACCGCCTTGGTGAGATGCCACTTGCCGGTCATGTAGGTCGAGTATCCGGTGCTGCGGAGCACCTCGGCGATCGTGACGCACTTGCCGTTGAGATCCCCCCGGTATCCGTCAACCCCGCCATCGACCACCATGCCGCCCATGCCAGCCTGATGGGAGTAAAGCCCGGTGAGCAGGGCGGCACGCGTCGGGCAGCAGCGGGCCGTGTTGTAGAACTGGGTGAAACGAAGTCCTCCAGCAGCGAGCGAGTCGAGGTTCGGAGTCCGGATTTCCGAGCCGTAGCAGCCGATGTCGGAGAAACCCATGTCATCGACGAGAATCGCGACGATGTTGGGTTTTTTCGGTTCAGCGGCAGGGGCCTGGAGGGCCGGAAGTCCGGCCAGGAGCAGCAGGGTCTTGAGGAGGGTTTTCATGGAATCGGATAGCGGTTTGAGAGTCCGGGCGGCATGGCGCTGGGGACATAACGTTGGCCGGAGCCCGGATCTCCCTGCGTTTTGCGGCGGGAACTCCCCTCGGAGAACTCCGGAATCCAGGCGGATCTGCCGCATTCTTTGCTCCACCATTGCAACCATCGGGTTTCGAGGGCCACCAGGCGATGCCGCTGAAGGTCAAGCTGCCCGCTGTGAGGGTTGATCATTCTGAGCCGCCGAGGATTTTTCTGTGGAAAGCAAATGGGCAGGCAGGCAGGGAAACCGGGAGATGGCTCGTGGCAACGGTTCCATCCGCTGAATGAGTCCATCCTTCTGGTTCCTGAAGGCAACCCCTTTTTCGCGACCATCCCGAATCCACGCTGTCCACTCAAGAGTGGGCAGCGGGTTCTTCAGTATGACAAATTTGCATACCTTTCCCAATTTCCATGAATTTGAATCATATCAAGGAACACATTCTGCTTCATTTTGACGCTCATGCAGACCTCCAAATTGCCAAAAGCCGGGCTCTTTGCCCTCGCCGTGCTGTTTTTCGGGACTCCGCTTTCCCGAGCCAGTGAATCGCTTCCCGTCGTGGACAGCGGGAATACCTCCTGGGTGCTTGCCGCCAGCGCGCTGGTGCTTTTCATGACCATGCCGGGGCTGGCCTTGTTCTACGGCGGGCTGGTACGGGGGCGGAACGTGCTGTCAGTCATGGCCCAGTGCACCGGGATCGCCTGCATGGGCTCGCTGCTGTGGGTGGCCGGGCTTTACAGCCTTTCCTTCAAAGGCGACGGCGGGTGGATCGGCAATCTCGATGCGGCCTTTCTGAAGAACCTCACCAACAGCTCGGTCGCGCCGGGCACGACCGTCCCGGAGACCGCCTTCGTGATGTTTCAGATGACCTTTGCCGTCATCACACCCGGCCTCTATGTCGGCGCGGTGGTCGAGCGGATGAAATTCGGCGCCATCCTGCTGTTCTCTGCCCTGTGGCTAGCCTTGGTCTACGCTCCAGTCTGCCACTGGGTCTGGGGTGGCGGCTGGCTGGCCGACATGGGAGTGAAGGATCTGGCGGGCGGAATCGTGGTTCATGCCACCGCCGGAACCTCCGCGCTGGTGCTGGTCCTTCTGCTCGGCAAACGTCGTGGCTTTCCCCAGCACCCCCATCCACCACACAACCCCGGGATGGTCTTCGTCGGCGCGGCGATGCTTTGGGTGGGATGGTTCGGTTTCAATGCCGGCAGCCAGCTTTCCGCTGGCGGCAGCGCCGGGATGACGATGCTGGTCACCCACCTTTCCGCCTGCTCCGCGGCGCTGGTGTGGTCGCTTCTGGAGAGGATCCGCAATGGCAAGGTCGGCCTCATCGGGATGGTCACCGGCCTGATCGCGGGACTGGCCACCATCACTCCGGCCTCGGGCGACGTCGGACCGCTCGGCGGCATCGTGATCGGTGCCATTTCCGCCGTCGTCTGCTACTTCTGTGTGAGCCTTATCCGGGAGAAACTCCATATCGATGATTCGCTCGACGTCTTCGCGGTGCACGGCGTGGGTGGCATCCTCGGCACCTTGCTGGTGGCGGTCTTTGGCCAGCAGGCTTTTGGCGGACTCGGGCTGGTGAAGCCTCTGTTCGAGCAGCTTGGAGTTCAGGCAACCGGAGTCGGCGTGACCATCCTCTGGTCGGCCGTCGCCACCTTGATCATCGCGCAGCTCGTGAAGGCGGTGATCGGTCTGCGCGTCAGCGAGGAGCAGGAAAGCGAGGGCCTCGACCGCTCGGAGCACGGCGAAACCGCCTATCCGATGGAGCCCTGAAAGCTCTCCGGCACGTGGCCGACGGCCGCACCCAACAAACTTCCGACCACCGCACCGCGATGGCAATTGTCGCCGCCAACCATCGCATTGGCGATGATCCCCGCGCTGAAATCGTCATGGTATTTCCAGGCGAGATAGAGCGACGCGGGCATGGCCTCGGCGATGTAGCAGGCCGGACTGAAACGCGCGCCGATCACCTGCTCGTCCGGCTGGCTTTTCCAGGACTCCGCCTTGTTGCCGGAAAGCCAGTCGCCGCCCTCGCGACGGATCGCCTCATGGAGAGAATCGCCCTCGTTCAGCGCCCACAGCAGCCTGACGAGGGTGTCGGCCGCACGCAGGACATTTGCGTGCGAATGGGTCAGGCCGACGTGCTCCTTGACGATCCGGCGGAGTTCTTCACGTGAGACTCCTTCCAGCGCAGCGACCAGGGCCGGCACGGTGGCGAGTCCGCCGATGTGTTCATCGCTGATCCCGCATCTCCGCGGCGGCTTTCCTTGGGCATAGCGGGTGAAAAAGGCGCGATGGTATTCCTCCACATAGGTGTCGCGATGCCATCCCGGCTCCAACATTCGTGAAATGTAGCGCTCCAGCCACTCATCGGGATCGTAGCCGCCGTTCGTCCGGACCATCGTGAAAAGCTCCTTGGCCAGGCGGAAGTTCAGCGTGTTCTCCCCTGCTGTTAGAAACTGGTGGTAGTGGATCTCACGCTGGCCCCAGAACCTCGCCTGGTCGCGCAGGATGTCGCCCTTCTCGT
>JAIXVN010000430.1 GCA_027483005.1 Verrucomicrobiaceae bacterium | reverse complement strand
TGAAGAGGCCCATGGCGACGCGCATCCAGAAGAACTGCGGCGTTTCGAGGCGGCGGGGTTTGCTGCCGGTCTTGTCCACGATGAGGTAGCGATCGTAGAGGGTTTGAATGCCGAGGTAGTCGAAGTCGAGGTCGGCGGTGGGATCGAAGGCCTCGGCAAGCTTGTCGAGGTTGTAGGCCTCGAGGAGGTCGGGGTGGAGGCGCTTGATGGCGACGCCGTGCTTCAGGTAGGACTTGAAGGCGGTCTTGTGGGCGTTCTTGAGCTTGTCGATGCCGTCCTTGAGGATGCTCCAGTCGAGGACTTCCTCGTAGATGTAGGAAAGGAGGATGCGACCGGCGAATTTCGCGAAGTCGGCGTCCTTTTCGATGAGGGACTTGGCGTTGAGGATGATGGTGGCCTTGAGGTCCTTTTCGGCGATCTCATTGCCGACGGCGCGGCGGAGTTCGCGTTCGATCTCGGCTTCGGAGAGGTTGAGGTCGAGGCCGATGGAGGCGTAGGAAATGCGCTTGCGGAGATCGGTGCCGTCCCAGAACGAGGACTGGCCTTCGTCGGAGACGACGGTGACCATGAGTTCCTGGTTGGGGTCCTCGGCATTGGCCTCGAGTTCATCACGGAGGCGGGAGCGCTGGGCGCGGTAGAGGATGTAGTGCTCGGCGGCCTTGAAGTGGCCCTGGCGCATGAGTTCCTCCTGGACCATGTCCTGGACGTCCTCGATGTGGACGAAGGAGTTGTCGCCACGGCGGATGCGGTCGGTGACGCCCTTGGCGACGTCGATGGCAGGCTCGGGGTTTTCCTTGATGGTGAGGAAGGCCTTGCGGACGGCGATCTCGATCTTGGTTTCCGACCAGGGGACGACGTTGCCATTGCGGCGAATCAGGCGGACGGGCAGGGCGTGCGGGCCGGTGTGGACGTCGACGGTGCCGGTTTTCTCCATCGAGCGGCGGAAGGCCAGGGACTTCGCGACGTCGTAGGCCTCGTTTTCAAGGAGGGCCTTTTCGATGAGGAGGTAGAGATCGGCCTCGGAAAGGCGGAGGCGGCCCCCGTCTTCGAGGGTGCGGGTCAGCGAGGCGGCGACGGAATGGGCGACGTCGGAGACGAACTGGCGGTTCTCAGCGGTGAAGATGGAGGAGTCCTCCTCGCGGCGGGAGATGAGGAGGTCGGTGAGGGAGTTGCCGATGGCGTCGGCAACGTCTTCGAGCGAGAAGTGGGTATCGGCCGATCCGCGGGTGACGATGATGTCCGGGATCGGGCTGCGCTTGTCGGTCGGAAGCACGTCACGCCACGCGTAGCCGCGGTCGGTGGGGGAGAGGGTGAAGCGGTCGGAGATGACTTGCTTGAGGAGGAGGTCTTCGTTGGGGTCGACGGCGCGGTACATGGATTCGGGAGTGTTGGGGAAATTGGGGAGTGGGTGAGCGGCGGACTGAAGAGAGTTTGCTAGTTGGCAGTGTTCAGTTTTCAGGAAGAGGCTGAAGAAGTTTGCTAGTTTTCAGTGTTCAGTTTTCAGGGAAGACTAGCTTGTTAGTTGGCAGTGTTCAGTTTTCAGGAAGATTTACTTGGAGGGCCGGCGGGATTCGATGCTGCGGATGAGGCCCTGGAGCATGGCGGAGATTTCCCGGGTTTCCTGGATCATGGAGGAAGAGCCTTCGAGGGAGGGCTGGCCGAGGCGTTTGCGGATCTTTTCGCTGATGTAGAGCTGGGTGCGGAGTTCGCCGCAGGAGCCTTTGCTGATTCTGAGGAAGCGAATGAAATCTCCGTCACTGTCACGTTCGCAGCCTTCAGCGATGTTCGAAGGCACCGAGATGGCGGAACGCTGCATCTGGTCCTTCAAGGCGTAGTCCTTCGAGTCGGCGGTGGTGACACAGACCTCGACCGCGAGCTGACAGCTCCGCTGCCACACGGCCAGATCCTCAAATGTCGTCATCGCCATCTCGTTTCTTCCTTTCTTCGCTGAAAACTGAAAACTCAACCCTAGCAAACTCTCTGTTCACAGCTCGTCATCCGACACGCTGCTCAGCGCCGAGGCTTTCTGATACTCCGTGACCCGACCTTCGAAGAAGTTGGTTTCCTTCTTGATGTCCATCATTTCGGCGAGCCAGGGGAAGGGGTTGGAGACGGATTCGTTGAGCGGGGCGAGGCCGCAGGAGGTGAGACGGCGGTCGGCGATGTAGTCGATGTAGGTCTCGAAGTCGGCGGAGTTGAGGCCGAGGCCGGCGACGGGGAGGCAGTCGCGGATGAAGGCTTTTTCCAGCTCGATGCCTTCTTTCATGGTGGCGCGGAGGTCCTCACGGAAGTCCTCGGTCCAGATGTCCGGGTTTTCATCGATGAGGTCCATGAGGAGATTCCGGAAGACCTCGATGTGGTTCGATTCATCGCGCAGCGTGTAGCGGAACATCTGGCCGATGCCGGGGAACTTGTTCTGGCGGTAGAGGCTGAGGATCATGCCGAAGAGGCCGTAGAACTGGGTGCCTTCCATGACCTGGCCGAACATGAAGATGTTCTTGGCGAGGGCCTGCTTGTTGGCGGTGACGGTGAGGTCGACGTCGCGGCGCAGGGCGCGGCTGTTGGAGACGACGAAGTGGTTCTTGGCGGTGATCGTGGGCACGTCCTCGAACATGGCCTCGCACTCATGCGGGTTCAGGCCGAGGGAGGAGATCATGTAAACCAGCGAGTCGGCGTGGATGTTTTCCTCGTGGGCGTGGCGGCCGAGGACGAGCTTCAGCTCGGGGGCGGTGACGACCTCGCGGACGACGTGGAGGACGTTGTCGCCGACGATGCCTTCAGCGGCGGAGAAATAGCCGATGCCCATCTTGATGATCCAGCGCTCGACGTCGCTGATTTCATCGGAGCGCCACTGTTCGACATCCTTCTGCATGGTGATGTCCTCGGGCTCCCAGTGGTTGTTCTTCATCGTCTTGTAAAGATCATACGCCCACTGGTACTTCAGCGGGAGGATGTTGAAGAACATGGTCTCCTTGCCGTTGATGACGCGCTTGGCGGCAAAGGCCTGTTCGGCCTTGTTGCGATCAAGGGTGAAGGAGCGGGAACCGAGGGTGACGGTGGTGGTGGAGGACATGGCGATGAAGTGAGGGAAAGGAGTTCAGGGAAGGTCGTTGGGCAAGACGCAGCGTTGAAAACAATGCCAGAAATGTGCCAGGCGGGTCAACGCGATTTTGCCCATATGGTATCAACAAATTATTCACAATACCACATGTAGTGGTGGTGCGTGAATCCCGACGCGTGACAAGTTGTCGCGATCGGCGCAAGAGCCCGCAGAATGAGGGGATTGAGGGGGGCGCGGTTCCGGGTGGGCACCGGGCTCTAGGTGCATGAAAAAAATCGGATCTTTTCGGAACTTCTGGAGCTGGCTTTATATTTTAAAAAATTGGTTCGGAGGCCTTTACCGAATCCAGCAATCGAGTGGCCCGGGCGTCTGAACTTTCGAAGCGGCAAGGGGATAAAATTTATTTGAAAGTGCCGGGGAATCGGTGAGCGGGGATTGTTGGAGAGGGATTGACGATTGATGAATGACGATTGTTGATTTTTGATTTGAAGAGGGCACGAAAAAGCCGCCCTGGCTGGGGCGGCTTAGAAGAATGAGGGGCCGGTGGTCAGGGGCTAGGGGCCAGGCAGATTTGGATGAAGAGTTGCTGTCGCCTCTTTCCTGACCCCTGAATCCTGGCCACTGGCCCCTTCTCCGGCCCTGCGGGCCCTTTCAGAATTTCCAGTCGTGCTTGTCGAGTTCGCAGACGCAGGCGGTGAGGAGCTTGATGCTTTCCTCGATGTCCTTCTTGTTGCAGGACTCGATGCTTTGATGGATGTGGCGGGTGGGGATGGAGACGGCGCCGGCGATGGAGCCGCCTGGGACCATGCGCTGGAGGCTGGCGGTGTCGGTGCCGCCGGCGGCGAGGATTTCCGGCTGCCACTTGATCTTGTTGCGGGTGGCGACGGCCTTCATGTAGGCGACCATGCGGTAGTCGCAGATCACGGAGGAGTCCATGAGCTTGATGGCGGCGCCTTCGCCGAGGGCGGTGCAGCGTTCCTGCGGGGTGGAGCCGGGGATGTCGTAGGCGATGGTGGTGTCGAGGCCGAAGGAGAAATCC
>JAIXVN010000634.1 GCA_027483005.1 Verrucomicrobiaceae bacterium | reverse complement strand
GGCTTCGTGATGGCGGTGCTGGTGCTCACTCCCGAATCCATCGCGGCGATCCGCTCGGCCATGGCCAATCGTCTGCAGCGCTCGGTGAACATCCTGCTCGGCTCGGTATTGGCGTCGATCGGCCTGACCATACCACTGGTCATAGGCGTGACCTTTGTGACCGGTCGAGTGCTGGTCCTTGGCCTGGATGCGGTTGACATCGTGATGCTCCTTCTGACCCTGATCACCAGCATCCTCACCTTCTCACTGCCTCGGACCAACCTGCTCCTCGGCTGCGTGCACCTGCTGCTGTTCTGCTCGTATTTGATGCTGATGTTTGATCGCTGAGGGCTGGAGAAGCCTGCCTGATGGGCTTGTTCAGGTTTTGGTCTGGCGCGGACTTGAAAGGTGGACGCCTTGTGGATGGTATGCGGACTGCTTCGGTCTCTGATTTCCAATCCTCCCAAGCCCCCCATGAAACCCCGCATTCCCTCACGCTTCCCCTCCCTCCTGATCCTTGGCCTTTCCGCGCTGACCATTCCCAGCTCGCTGGCTGCCAGTTGGTTCTGGGACGCGGATGCTGATGCGACGACCGCCACGGGAGGATCCGGCAACTGGACCCAGGCTGGCGTATTCTGGCGCAACGGCTCGGCGACGGGAACTCTGACCGCCTACAACAACGCCTCAGGACCTCAGAACGACACCACCGCCAATCTCGTTCTCGCTGGGGGGGTGGACTCGGTGACCATGACCCTGTCGGCCTCGACGGCCTACAATCTCAACACCATCACGGCGAACAACACCTACACCCTGGCAACCAACTCGGCGACGGCCACTTTTGTGGGGACCACGCCGACGGTGAGTACTGCCTCCGGAAAATCCCTGGTGTGGGGCATCGATCTTTCGGCGGCCAGTGCGACCGTCATCAAGTCCGGAACTGGAACCTGGCAGTGGAACAACACTGGAGCCCAGGTGGTTTCCGCCAGCACCACGCTTGACGTGCAGGCGGGGACTCTTCAGGTCAACACATCGTCGGCGTCACACGACCTTTTCCTGGGGACAGCAACCGGCGGAATCGTCAAGGCCGGCAGTGGCACGACGATCAGCCTCAACCAGACCTACGCCGGAGGCTACACCAGCGCGAAGAACTGGACCCTTGGCTCCAAGCTGACCCTCAACGGAGGGACGCTCACCGGAGGATCGAGCAACGGAGCCCAGTTCCAAAGGATTCCAGGCACCACCGCCGTCCAGGTGGATGCGGCAAGCGCCATCACCCAGGGAACTGGAAACTTCTCCCAGAACTTCGTCATTGAAGGGGAATTCACCGGCAGTGGCGCACTCTCGCTTAACCGGGCGGCAAGTTCCGGCGCGACCGGCAACCGCTATCTCAATCTCAAGGGCAACATGTCCGGCTACTCCGGCAATGTGACCATTGGAACCTCCACCTCGCTCGGCTATGTGCTGTTCGGAAACTCGACGGGATGGGGCACGGGATCCCTGACCCTCTCCGGTGCTGGTTCCCGCGTGGTGATCGGCGATGAAGCCGCCACCGCTTACAATGCCGGCTGGACCGGCGGAAGCGTCCTTTCCTTTGTCTCCGGCACCTTCGCACCCGCAGGCGCGATCACGCTTTCGGGCAGTTCCGAACTCAGGCTCATGAATGGCAGCACCAATGCCATTCTCTTCAGCCCTGCGGCCGGAATCACGGTCAACGGTGGCACCCTGTCCAACAACGGAACCGCCGGCACTTCGGCCTACGTGCCCGCCGCCTCGACGACCTGGACCTTCGGTGGATCAGCGGTTTCGACGATCTCGGGAAGGGTTCAGGTCAGCAACACCGGCGTGACCTTCCAGGTGGCCGACGCGGTCGCAGGCAGCGGCATCGACACCGTCATCAGCGGTGCTTTCTCCGGGACCAATGGATTCACCAAGACCGGTGCGGGAGCCCTTCAACTCACGGGCACCACCGCCTACTCGGGGGCGACGTCCATCAGCGCGGGTGTGCTGGAATTTGGAACCACCACCACTGGGACCCTGGCTCCAGGCGGATCGTTCACCGTCGCCTCGGGCGCGGAACTGCGATTGGCGAATGGCGCCAGCAATTCGATCCTCTTCAGCCCGGTCGGAGCCGTGACCGTCAATGGCGGCAAGCTCTCGGTCAACGGCACTGCCGGAACCTCCGCCTTCGTTCCCGCGGCATCGAGCACCTGGACCTTCGGCGGCTCCGCGCTTTCGACGGTTTCCGGAAACGTCCAGCTGGACAACACCGGGGTCACGTTCGCGGTGAACGACGCGGTCTCTGGAAGCGGCGTCGATGCCGTCGTCAGTGGCCTCATTTCGGGCGCGAACGGTCTGACCAAGTCCGGTGCCGGAACACTCCAGCTTTCCTCCGCCAACACCTTCGCCGGTCCGTTGACCATCAGTGCCGGCAGCGTGCTCTTCAACAGCAGCACTGACACCGGCCTCGTCGGCGGCCTCTCAGGAAACGGCAGCATTTCGGTTTCCGGCACCGGCCTCGTCACGCTCTCCGGTTCCTCCAGCGGCTACACCGGAACCGTGACGGTCGCGGACGGAGCCTCCCTCGGCGGTGAGGCCGACACCTCGGGGCCGCTGGTCATCGGATCCTCGACGGGAGCGAAACTCTTTCCGGATGCCTCCACCCCGACTGCCGCCTACACCGCGACTGACGTGACGCTCAACGGTATCACGCCGATCGTCTTCGCGAACCAGCCTCCGGCAGGCACCTACACGATCCTGAAGTACACAGGCACCCTCACCGGAACCGCCGCCAATTTGTCCGCCAACTATCGGGGAGCCACGCTGAACACCGGCACTGGCAGCAACAGTGCGATCACCCTCACGATCGGGAATGCCGTTTCCCTGATCTGGAGCAATGCCGCCGCAACCTCCACCTGGGCCACGGGCTCGGCTGCCAACTGGCTCAATGGGGTGGGCAGTGACGTCTTCTATACGGCGGACAATGTGACCTTTGATGACACGCCCGCATCCAACCAGTCCATCACCGTCACTGGCACGGTGGCACCTGGCAGCGTGACTTTCAACAACAGCAGCCGCGACTACTCGATCTCCGGCGGGGCCATCACCGGGTTGACTTCTGTGGTGAAGGGCGGTTCGGCGATTGCAACCCTCGCCGCCGCCAACAGCTACTCGGGCGGCACCACCCTCAATGACGGCACCCTCAGGGTCGGCGATGCCGCCGCTCTCGGAACCGCCGCCCTCACGATCAATGGAGGAACCCTGTCCAGCAGGGACACCACCGCCATCAGCATTCCGAACGCGATCATCTTCAACAACGGAGCCACACTCGGAAATGCCACCGACAATGGAATCCTGACCCTTTCCGGTGCGATCTCCCTGGCTTCCGGACTTGATGTCACGACGAGCTCCGACGTTGTCTTCAGCGGTGTGGTCAGCGGCTCCGGCAATTACCTCGGAAAGCAGGGCCCCGGCACCCTGACCGTCACCGGCACCAACACCTACGGATCGACCTTCGTGGATGATGGCACCCTGCAGGTCGGCAGCGGTGGAACGGCGGGCATGCTGCCAGGAGCAGCCGTTGTGACGAGCCCCGGCACCCTCCGCTATTTCCGCAGCGACACTCCCACGCTCTCGAATGCCTTCTCCGGCTCCGGTACCCTGGCCTTCAAGGGCACCGGCACTTCCAATCAGTCCTCGTACACCCTCACTGGCAACAACTCATCCCTGACCGGCACCCTGTCGATCGAATCCGGGGCGCGGGTCTCCTCCACCACTGCCAAT
>JAIXVN010000300.1 GCA_027483005.1 Verrucomicrobiaceae bacterium | reverse complement strand
CTCGCCGCGCTTTCACCGTGGATCCACGTCGCCTGCATCCAGTACAGCGAGGTGGTCCGCACCATTCCGGATGCGATCGCCAGCTTCGGCGATTGCCCGAACATCATCTGGGTGACCGGCCCCTCGAAGACCGCCGACGTCGAAGGCATCTTGATCGAAGGCGTCCACGGCCCAGGGGAGCAGATCGCGTTGCTGATTTGATCCCGGACGAAACCCAGCGGGGGACTCGAAACCCGCTCAGCGCGATGCCAGCCCGTGGGCCAGCACCATCACCGCCGCGGCGATGAGAGGCGCGATGTTGCATTTCACTCCGGGAGGCACGCATTGGGTCAGGAACGCCACAACGAGCATCAGCAGGAAGACTCAAGTCCGGGCTTGGATCGACCGCTGCAACACCCGCAGACCCCACCAGTCCCTCGCCTACAAGACCCCAATCCAATACCACCAACACCAATGCAAATCCCCAGCCTGAAGATCACTCGAGGCTGTCCAACTTTGGAGGGAGCATTGCATCGGCGGACTGAGCCGGAGTGGAAATCTCGCCATCGATCGAGCACAAGCTTCGGTGCTTGCGAGCACTTGCGGCTTGCCTCACCGGGGACAATTGTTCGAAACATCCCGACATGCCTGCCGGAAGTTTGCTGACCCTTCTCGACGACATCGCCACCATCCTCGATGATGTCTCGATCCTCACCAAGAAAGCCGCATCCAAGACCGCTGGCGTGCTCGGGGACGACCTCGCGCTCAATGCCCAACAGGTCAGTGGCGTGGTATCCAAACGCGAGCTGCCCGTGGTGTGGGCCGTCGCGAAGGGTTCCGCCGTCAACAAGCTGATCCTGGTCCCCCTCGCCCTCCTCATCAGCGCCTTCGCCCCTTGGGCCGTGACCCCGCTGCTCATGATCGGAGGGCTTTACCTTTGCTTCGAAGGAGTCGAAAAGCTGGCCCATTCCTGGCTGCATCGTGGCCACTCCCCGGAAGCCAAGGCAGCAACGGACTTGAAGGAGCAGGCCCAACAGGAGCTAGGGCAGGCCATCGACTCCGAAGCGGCCAAGATCAAGGGAGCCGTGCGCACCGACTTCGTTCTTTCCGCCGAAATCATCGCCATCACCCTCGGCACCGTTGCCCAGGAAACCTTCGGCCGTCAGGTGCTGGTGCTTTCCGCCATCGCGCTGGTGATGACCATCGGGGTCTATGGACTGGTGGCGGGAATCGTCAAACTCGACGACGCCGGCCTCCATCTCAGCCGCACCGGAAGTGCCTTTGCCCGCGGGCTTGGCCGGGCCATCCTCTGGGCCGCCCCGTTCCTGATGAAGCTTCTTTCGGTGGCAGGGACGGTCGCGATGTTCCTCGTCGGCGGTGGTATCGTCACCCATGGCATCCCTCCCCTCCATCATGCCATCGCCCATCTCGGCGAATCGATGAAGCAGTCCGGAGGCATCCAGGCCCTCGGTGGCAGCATCGCTCCCATGCTGATCGATGGGTTCATCGGCATCCTGGCCGGCATTGCCGTTCTGCTGATCGTCACCGCGATCCGGAAACTGCGTGCCCCGAAGGCAGGGAACGCCTGAGATCGAAAAGCTGCACGAAGGAGGCCTTTCACGGCTCCTCCATCTCGCTTTCAAAGTCCGACTTCCGGCCGGTGTTGCGACCCACCATGTAGAGGATGCAGCCACCCACGAGCAGGCCCAGGATCACGATTCCCCAGAACCCGTGATGCACGAAATGCGGGATATCGACATTCATCCCGAACAGGCCACCCAGGGCGACGAGCGGCAGGAAAAACCCGGCCATCAGGTTCAGCCGGAACGCGATGCGGTTCAGTCGGGCCGCCGCGAGGGCCTGCTCCTCGGAACGCTCCGCCTGCCAGAACTCGAGCGTGATCCGCGCATCGGCATAGAGGAGCTCGGCGGCCCTCTCGGTTTCCCGCGCACGATCGCGCAAGGCACGGATAGCCCGGTCGTCATGGTCAATCTGGAGGACATGCTCCAAGGCTCCGACAAGATTGCGCGAAGAACGTGCCAGCGGTCCCGCGTGGCGGAGAATGGCGAAGACCTCGGCCGCGGTATCGGCCTCATCAATCACCTCTTCATGACCGTCGATGGCCTTCGCATAACGGTCGAGCAAGGCCTCAAGCGCCACCAGTCCTGTCGTACCCTCCGGCCCCACCCAGCGTCCATCCCGCCGTTTCCAGAAAAACAGGGCCTCGCGCTCGGGAATGGAGGGCCGAGGAACCTCATGGGCGACGAGGAGCAGTTCGCCATCGCCCTCGATGCAGCGCTGATGGCCGGGGCGGCTGCTCAGCTGGTTGGACAGTTCAGGTTCGATCGCGAGATGGGCGGGCAGAAACGAGGTTTCCGGGAGCATGATGCGCCGATCATGGCTGTTGGAAGGCCGTGGAAAAGCCGAAAGACCTTGCGGAGGATTCGAATTGCCCTGGTCGGCGGTCTCGACCATAACGCGCCCGCACCTTTATAAGATTCATGACCACGAAACCGACTCTCCTTGTTCTCGCAGCCGGAATGGGCAGCCGATACGGCGGCCTCAAGCAAATGGACCCGATGGGGCCGAACGGCGAGACCGTGCTGGACTACTCGGTGTTCGACGCCATTCGCGCCGGGTTTGGTCGTGTGGTGTTCATCATCCGTGAGGATTTCGCGGACGCCTTCAAGGACTCCGTCGGCAGCCGGTTCGCCGACAAGATCGACGTCGATTATGTCTTCCAGAAGCTCGATGACCTTCCTGAGGGCCACTCGATTCCGGAAGGCCGGGTAAAACCCTGGGGCACCGCCCACGCCATCCGTGCGGCCCGCCATGCCGTCACCGAGCCGTTTGCCGTGGTCAATGCCGATGACTTCTATGGCCACGACGCCTATGTTCGTGCAGCGGACTTTTTCAAGGGCCTTCCCGACGGCGATCAGGCTTCGATGGCCATGGTCGGCTATCCACTGGAAAACACCCTCTCGGACCACGGCCATGTCAACCGCGGCATCTGCCAGACCGACTCCGCAGGAAACCTCTCCAAGGTCGAGGAATATCTCAACATCGAGCGCGAGTCGGACGGCACCGTGCGCGGCAACGCCCTCGATGGCTCGCGTCGCGAGATTCCCGATGGCACACCGGTCTCGATGAATTTCTGGGCCTTCGGACCCGCCTTCTTTGGCCAGCTGGAGGAGGCCTTCACCCGCTTCCTCGCCGAGTCCGGCACCGAGTTGAAATCGGAGTGCTACATCCCCACCGTGGTCGATCACCTCATCCATGGTGGCAACGCCCATTGCACGGTCCTCAAGACCACCAGCCCCTGGTTCGGTGTCACCTATCCCGACGACAAACCATTCGTTGTCGCTTCCATCCGCAAGCTGATTGACGCAGGGGAATATCCCGAGAAACTCTCCTGAGTTCCATTTGCTTCCAAGTTCACCTGCTCACTTCCATGGCTACCCCACTCGTTGCCCAGACCCTTCGTGAAGTCTCCGCCCTCTTTGACATGCGTGCCGATTTCGTGCACGGCTATCTCTACGGTTCCGGTCACATCAACGACACCTACTGCACCCATTACGATCAGTCCGGAATCCGGCTCCGCTACATCCATCAACGCATCAACACCAACGTCTTCAAGACGCCCGTTGAGCTGATGGAGAACGTCGAACGGGTCACCAGGCACTCGCTCGACCGACTGCTTTCCGAAGGCAACCCCGAGGCCCGCCGCCGCACGCTGACCTGTGTCCCTTCCATCGAAGGAAAGCCCTATGCGATCGACTCCGCCGGAAACGTCTGGCGCACCTACCCTTTCATCGAGCGCGCCCGCGGTTACGACGAAATCGAGACCAACGAGCAGGCCTTTCAAGCGGCCAAGGCTTTCGGAAACTTCCAGAAACTCGCCGCCGACCTCGGTGGCGCACGCCTTCACGAGACGATTCCGAACTTCCACAACACCCCGAAACGTCTCGAAGCCCTTCAGGCGGCCATCGAGGCGGACTCTTCCAACCGCGCCGCGGAGGTGAAGTCGGAGATCGAGTTCGCGCTCGCCCGCACCGCCGATTGCGCCCGCATCACCGGCCTCATTGCGTCGGGAGAAATCCCCGAGCGCGTCACCCACAACGACACCAAGCTCAACAACGTCCTCCTCGACGATGTCACGGCCGAAGGCGTCTGCGTGATCGACCTCGACACCACCATGCCGGGCTCCGCGCTTTATGACTTCGGTGACATGGTCCGCACCGCCACGCCGACCACGCGAGAGGACGACACCGATCTCGACAAGCTCGACATCCGGCTTGATCGCTTCGAGTGCCTCGTGCAGGGCTATCTCGGCGCG
>JAIXVN010000590.1 GCA_027483005.1 Verrucomicrobiaceae bacterium | reverse complement strand
GTTCAGCCCGGAGAGCCCCGCGCTGTTCCACACCAACCGTGGCCATGGCCGGGTTGGAAAACTGCAAGTGACCTATCACCAGGATATGAAGCTCGGCGAAGTCTATCCCGAGATCGGTTTCATCACCCAGGCCGCACTCAACCGCGGCGGCGTGGAAATCGAGAACCTCGGAACCGAGCCGCTCGTCCTGACCTTCGACTTCCCGCAGAACGCGCACTCCAAAACACCGGGCGCCGCATGAGTTCGTTTGGAGTCCATCCTCAACCCATCTCCCACCTATTCTGATCATGAAAAAAGAAATCCGCATCGGGCTCATCGGCTACGGCTTCATGGGCCGCACTCACTCCAACGCCTACTCGCAGCTCAGCCACTTCTTCGACACCCAGCACGTCCCGGTTCGCCAGGCCGTGTGCGGTCGCGACAAGGAGAAGGTCGCCGCCTTCGCTGAAAAGTGGGGCTACGCCTCCTACGAAACCGACTGGCGCGAGCTGGTGAAGCGCGACGACATCGACGCCGTCGACATCTGCACGCCGAACGACTCCCATGCCGAGATCGCCCTCGAGTGCATCAAGCACGGCAAGATGATCCTCTGCGAAAAGCCCCTCGCCCTCAACGGCGAACAGGGCGAGGCCATGGTCAAGGCCGTCGAGGCCTCCGGACTGCCGAACCTCGTCTGGTACAACTACCGCTTCCTACCCGCCGTCACGCTGGCGAAGAACATCGTCGATGCCGGTGAACTCGGCCGCATCTTCCACTATCGCGCCAATTTCCTCCAGGACTGGACGATTTCCGAAGAGCTCCCACAAGGCGGCGCCGGCCTCTGGCGTCTCGATGCCGCTGCCGCTGGCTCCGGTGTCACGGGCGACCTGCTCGCCCACTGCATCGACACCGCCCGCTGGATCAACGGCGACATCGTGTCGGTCAGCGCCATGACCGAGACCTTCATCAAAGAGCGCGTCCACACCGCCACCGGTGAAAAGCAGGCCGTCACCATCGACGATGCCTGCGCCTTCATCGCCCGCTTTGAAAACGGCTCGCTCGCGATCTTCGAATCCACCCGCTACGCCCGCGGCCACAAGGCGCTCTACACCTTCGAAATCAACGGCGCGAAGAAGTCCCTCGCCTGGGACCTTCACGACCTCAACTACCTCTCGTACTTCGACCACAGCGTCCCCGGCGACCGTCGCGGCTGGACCAACATCCACGCCACCGACGGCGATCATCCGTATTCGGGCAACTGGTGGGTCCCAGGCCTCTGCCTCGGTTACGAGCACTCGTGCACGCATGAGCTGGCCGAGTTCTTCAAGTCCCTCGACAACCCGACCGCCGAAAAGCGCTACCCCGACTTCCGCCACGCCCTCGGCACCCAGTACGTCTGCGACGCCGTCCTGGAATCCGCCAAGACCAAGCAGTGGGTCGATGTGAAGCGCTCCTGAGCCCTCAAAACCTCCCCCTCCCCAAATGCCACCGCGCCCCCAGGCCCGGTGGCATTTTCGTTCGGAGTGGGGAGATTCCTGGCCCCACTGCGCCACTCTTCCCCAAATCAAAAATCCTCAATCGTGAATCCCTCTTCTCTCCCTTCAGCGTTCGTAGTCCCTCCCTTCAGGGGGCTCTTCCTCTAAGAGAGTGGCCAGGGGTCAGGGGTCAGGAAGAGGTTTGGTCCCCAATCCCCGCATTCTTCCTGATATCAGCCCCGGCAGAACGACGCGACCGCCCACCTCTCAAAGGCCCCGATATCAACCCGTTGACACAAGAAAATCGTTGTCAAATCAAGGATTACAGCCACATTGAGCCGGGGTAGATCCAGTGGATATCAAGTCTCTAGATCCTACTAATAAAACCTGTTCTCCAAAAGATGAAAATCCTGTGGCCAATGATCGCCCTGAGCCTCGTCGCCGGATGTAAACAGCGAAGCGCTACCATGATTCTTCCCTCAGACTACAAGGCCGTCTTTTCAGGAGACTACAAAGACGTTACGATTTACCTCGACACAGCATACATCGCTCCCGGCTTCGATGCGCTACCAAGCGAGCAGGTGTTCGACGCAGCCCATGATGTGATTCTCCGACATCTGAACAAGGTAGGAAGGGCGACTGAACAAACCAGCGGCGCAGATTTTTACCTTAATCGATACTTCGCACCCAGAGGCGCGATCAACGTTGTGTCGCACCTTCACGCTCCTCAGGTCATCACAGCGTTGATTGCCGCACAGAAGGAGCTCAAAGGGCAGTTCGCGATTAACCTCGATTCGCACCCCGCCTACGTTTCGCTAGTTCCAGATGGACGCGTGATCGGATACACCGACACCGATCGCGAAGAGGGGCTGAAGATTCTTCGCGCCTACGGCCTCCCAACAGAAAAGACCGGAGAACAAGCCGCGCCGTGACAACCACTACCAGCCGTTCTGTTTCGTGTTGAGGGTCAGTCCCGAATGGTGCGGCGTTAAGGCCGATTTCGTTGATTTTCAAAGACGGAAAGCCGGTCGAAGTACGGTAGTCCAGTGTTGAGGTCAGTCCCGAAAATCAAGTGTTAGACGTCCAGTGTTGAGGTCAGTCCCGAAAATCAAGTGTTAGACGTTTCGTGAGAACCTCGCTTGATCGCTGGCGGACTGCTCATTCGCCGCTTTTTGCACTTTCCGGCTCTCTGCTTCTTGATCCCCCTCTTTCCATCCACGCCATCGGCTGCGGCCCCCAAACCGGGGGCTGAACTACCATTCCTGCCGCCACTCGGATGGTTCGCCGGTGACCCTCAAGTCCGCCGATGAGGTTCGCGAGGTGCTGATCAGCGGTCCGGCAATCCCGAACGCGCCGGTGGCGTTCAAGCACTGCATTTGAGGGCGATTGGATGAATAGAAAGCGGCACGTGTGAGGTTGGGCAAAATCCTGGTGTTTGCATGATCCGAAGTAGGTGTTATTGATCAACCGCCGATGATTGCTATTTCCATGGAGATCCCCAGCGAGTTGGTGAGTAGGCTGGATGAAGTGGCGCGGGCGAAGCAGATCAGCCGTTCCTCTTTGGTTCGGGAAGCATTGGAGGAAATGCTGGAGTTGCGAACCCTTGAGGCTCCGCGAAGTCTATTCCAGCAAAGTGCGGACCTCTGTGGCGCAGGGTGTAGTGGATTGGGCGATCTGGCGTCTAATTCCAGGCACTTGGCTGATTTCGGCTTATGAAGGAAGTCCTCGCCAAAGGAGCGAAGAAGTTCCGGCTGTCCATCCCACCCACTGGCGTGTTTCCTGCTCGGTGGGTTCCGTTGATTTCATTCCATGGCCTTCACGCTCAAGCTCGGTTCCCGGCACCATTCGTTTCCTGACCAGAAGATCTTGCTCGCCAAGGCTTCGCCGAAGCGATCGGGGGATGGGCTACTGGAGTCGCGGCCCGCGATGCCGAGGAGCGGGTGGCAGCGCGGAAGCTGCTGGCGGAGGTGCCGTTGAAGCGCTCGGCCGAAGACCTGATCCTTCCCTGTCAGGAAAATGCCGTGCCGCGAGGGCTGGAGAGGGTGCGGGGCCTGCGGCTCCCCGTTACCCACATCTTGAGTCTTCAGGGCCAAGGGCCAGAATCCATACCAGCCCAGGCCAGCGGCCTGGGTTCCATGTCGATGATGAATCGAGGGCTGAAGGCCTGCTCCATTTGGAGGGGTGGATCGGACGTCAAACGCACAAAGAATGGAAAGGGCCTTCAGCCCTCGAGGATCTTCCGGTTCAAGTTCATGGGGCAATGCCCCATGCTGGTATCGTAACAGGCCTGTGGCCCTCAAATCCCAAGATATGGACGGGGAGGCCTGCGGTGCGCTTATCCTGAATCCTGAAACACAGACCTTGTCGTTCACGAAACATCACGAAAGCCTCGGAGTTCCGATTCGCCTCGGACTCATCCATCAGGTGAGTGCGAAGACCGTCACGATGGCGTCTCGTTTCGTGCCTTTTCGTGGTTTCTCACGTCCTTCAAAAAGCTAAGCCCAGGTCTCAAGCAGCCCGCCCTCACCTCAGCTTCCGCTTCTTCGGATTCCGGCTCTTGCCGCCGAAGACGACTTCCTTGATGTCGAAGGCTTCCGGGTCGTATTCGCCGCGATACCAGCCGATCTGGCCGTTGAGGGCTTCCAGGTATTGGAACACTCCGCCGAAGTCCTCCGGCGGGCAGGCGCGGGCGCCGCCGATCATGACCGGGCCCTCGACGTCGCTTTCCTCCTTCGATTCGAAGACGACCTCATGAATCCAGTCCTCGGCGAAATCGTAGCGGTAAAGCATGCGCAGCGGCAGGCGCTTTTTTCCAATGTACTCCGCCAGCGTGATCCCGAGTTCATCCTGGAACTCGCCGCCGGCCGGCACCTGATCCGCCAGACCCACGGGGCCGATCACGTCGGTGAGACGCTTGCCCTTGCCATGGCGGAACTCATGCGGGTGCTTGTTTTCCCAGCCCATCGCATCCTGGATGGCATTGTTCAACTGGAGGAAATTGAACGAGGCAGGCACGGAAAATTTCCGCCAGATCTGCGGGTTGATCTGGTAGAGGAAGACCTTGATGACGACACGGGAAATGCTCACGGGGGGCAGAGTAGGGAGAGAGGAAGGGCTTCGCAAGGAAATGACCATGCGCACTCAATGAACCCCGTCCGTCCCGACAGGCCTCAAGGGAAAAATGAAAAACCACGAAAGCCTCGAAAGGGCACGAAACGAAACGCCATCGTGACGGTCTTCGCACTCGCCTGATGGATGAGATGCCCGGAACCCGGCTGCGCTGCCAGGCGAGGTAGCCAAGCTTCAGCCGCTCAGGACTTGGCGAGGGCGACGACCACTTCCTGCTTGGATTTCACCACTCCGCCCGGTTGTTCGAGGGTGATGACGAAGGCCGCAGGATTCTTGACCGCGAGTTTGGCCTGGATCGGGATCACCACCGGACCGGACCCGGCCGGAATGTCGAAGACGCCGCCGTCGACCGGGATCTCATCACGGGAAGGATCGACGATCCAGAGTTGGTACTGGCGCCTGGCCGGATCATTGGCAGGGATGTTGGAAAGCGTCATGTAACCTTCCTGACGGGAATCACTCCACACGACCTCACCCTGGGCGGCGGCATAGGAATCACTGGCCGGGGCGAAGGGAAGACGTCTGGAATCAGCGGACTTTTCCACCAGCAGGGAGCGTCTCTGTTCGGCGGTGGGAGTCTGGCTGAAGTTGAGGCGGCTGACCACCAGGAGCCCGAGCAGGCAGGCGGCGACCGCCCAACCGAGCCACGGACCGATCACGATCTTCCCGGTGCTTTTCGAAGACGGTGTGGGAGCGAACTCGCGCTTCAAGCGTGCCGCGACCGCCGGAGGAAGCACGAGGGGTTTCTCCAGGATCATCACCGCCTCGACTTCCGCGGCGAGCTGGTCGAGCGCGTCGTCGCTGCCGAAGTCGCGGGAAAGCTCCTGCCATTCCGCGAGTTCGGCGGCATCGAGATCCCCGAGCACGCGACCGGCGTCGAGCTCCTCAAAACGGGTCCATCGATCCTCGACGTTCATGGCGGTGGTCCGGGGTTGAGGTTCAGGCGCTCTCCGAGGCGTCCGAGCAGGGCCCGGGCTTCGAGGAGGCCACGACGGAGGCGGGTTTTCACACTGCCGAGCGGCAGTCCGGTGGACTCGGCGATCTCACTGTGGGTGAGGCCTTGCTCGAAATGGAGCGTGAAGAGCCTGCGGGTCTCGTCGGGCAGGGACTCGAGCGCCTTCCAGAGCGAGTCGCGATCCATGGCGTGACCGGGCGTCTCGACGGGAGCGGGAAAATCGGCTTTATCCGGCAGGCTTTCCATCTCCGGCAAGCGCTGTTGCCTGCGCGACCAGTCGATGGCGCGACGCCTGGCGATCATCGCGACGAATCCGCTTTCACTGGCGATCGAGGGATCATAGCGGCCGGAGGTTTTCCAGATTTCCGTGAAGATCTCCTGGGTGAGATCCTCGGCAGCGGAGCGGTCCCGGACGCGTTTCAGGACGATGCTCCAGACCAGGCCGCCATGGGCCTCGATGCAGGCCTCCATCGCACGCGCGTCCCCACGAGCCACTCGGGCAAGGAGGTCGGGAGTGGATGGTCTCGAAACGCTCACGCCGTCAGATAGTTCAAACTTGTTAGAATGCAATCGCGGTTTTGGCAGCCGACTGAAGGAAATTCCCTGGACGAGCCGGACTCGCCATGGCGCGCGTGCCTTCTCCGCATCGGGGAAAACCCGGGGCAGGTGCGCGGCTGGAAGGGAAAAATCATGGGGACTGGAGTCCATCTGAGCGGAAGTCGTGCCGGGCGGCTCAGACTTCAATTCGTGAACAACCAGCGGATGGATTCACTTTTTTTCCTCGGAAACAAATGCGCTGGTCACCGGTCGACCCCAGAAGGCATCGGGCACCGGCACGCCGAGCAGCCACAAGGCGGTGGCGGCGGTGTCATACTGGACCACGGGCGCGATGATCTGGAAGCCTGGCTTCACCCCTTTTCCCCAGGCGATCCAGGGAATCAGCACGTCGTCCGAGCTCGGATCCCCGTGGGTGCCGCGGGTGATGCCGTTCTTGTCCTTGAAGTCGTGGCCACCATGGTCGGCGGTCAGGATGAAGACGCTGGAATCCTCAAGTCCAGCCGACTTCACGGCGTCGCGGATGACCTTGAGGGCGGCGTCGGTCTCCGCAAAGGCCTTCATTTTCTCCGGAGAATTCATGCCGAACTCATGGCCCGCCACATCGGGATCGCCGAAGTGGATGAAACACAGGCCGGGCTTGAGGGTGCCGACCGATTTCGCGAACTCGGCCGCGACGCTGCCTGCGGTGACATCCTTCGGGCAGACAAAACTGTCCACGCTTCCGGGGATCGCCAGATGGCGGAACTTTTCCTTCGCCACGAACATCGCGGTGGCGATTCCCTTTTCCTTCGCGAGGCTGAAGACGGTCGGGATCTTCACCACTCCGAGCTCCGGCTTGTAATCGTTCCAGAGGATCTGGTGCTTCTGAACGCCAACACCGGTCAGCATCGAGGTGTGGGAGGGCAAGGTCAGGCTGGGGACAATCGTGTAGGCCTCCCAGGTGTGGGCACCGGACGCACTCATCTGCTTGAACAGCGGCATGTCCGCCTTCGCGATCCCGGCGGGGTTCGCCTGGTCGAAGCTGATGACGAAGACATGCTTGGCCCGTTGAACAGCCTCAGCGGAGAGTTGCAGGGCAGAGAGGCCAAGCAAGAGGATGGGGAAAAGGAACTTCATGGATGGAAAACAAGCTCAAGGACCCCAGCATAACGAACCTGCGGCGACCAGACTTTCAAGGTTTCAGGGCTGACACATTCCTGTCCGCGCTCGGCGCGGTTCCAGCGTCCCGCACCGATCCCCGGATGCCCCGGACTGGCAGGTCGGCCGAAGCTGACCGAAAGCGGTCCCGTGAACACGCGAGGAGTTCGTGGACTTATCCGCTATGGATTCGGACCAGGGAGCATAAGATACGATCCTTACTGGGCCGTGGTCGCATCCGGCTCCAGTCTTGTTAAAACCCAACGCGTTGCCGAGTGATCACCTGTCGCTTTCCAGTGCTCCCATGGATCGCTTTGCTCTGCGGCCTTCTGACAGGTCAACGGGCTGGGGCGGTCATGTACAATCGCGACACCGGCAGCAGCCAATCGGCCAGCCTCGCCAACCTGCCGCCCTTCGCCAGTCGGGCGAATATCCCGGGATGCTCGGCGGTGCTGATCGCACCCAACGTCCTGCTCAGTGCCGCCCACTGCGTGAACTATGCCGCGAGCGGCACGGTGACCGCGACCTGGAACGGCCAGAGCCGTTCGGGAGCCGCATTCACGAACATCGGGGCGGACCACCTCCTCATCGTGACGTCCACGCCCTTCACCGGCACGCTCGGCAAAATGACCGCCCCCTACAGCGGGTCCGCTGAAAACGGCAGGCTGGCGTGGAAGGTGGCGAACGGCGGAAATGGCGTGCTCGGCTACGGTGGCACGGGACCTTTCTACGACGGCGTCTTCCGCGCGATGACCACCCGGCTGGAGGTCAACAACGTCGCCTCTCCTCCAGCGGCCGTGACGTCGAATTTCCTCTACTACGACTTCGACGGCCCGCCAAGCCGGTTGAACAACGCGTCACGTCCGACGACCTACTATGAAGGTGGTACTGCGCCGGGGGATTCCGGCGGCCCCCTCTACATGTTTGAAAACGGACGCTGGTACGTCATCGGCGTGACCAGCGGACCGGATGCCGGCTACTATCGCGACGGCCGGGTCAGGACCGACATGGCGCAGATCGAGTCCGCCACGGGCTGCAGCTGGGCGCGACCGACCACGCCGGCGCTGGAAATGAGATGGGTCGCGCAGGATCTCGTCGCCACGCTTGCCGACGGCGCTGCGGTGACGAGCTGGCCGCGCCAGGGCGGCACCGAGGCCTGGACCAATGCCACGGCGAACGGCGCGGTGGGCAGCGCGACCCTTGCCCACAGCGCCACTCCCACGGGAAGGGCCGCCGTCGATTTCCCAGG
Organism: Verrucomicrobiaceae bacterium; assembly: GCA_027483005.1. Classification (GTDB taxonomy): domain Bacteria; phylum Verrucomicrobiota; class Verrucomicrobiia; order Verrucomicrobiales; family Akkermansiaceae; genus Luteolibacter. The sequence continues at coordinate 368 of JAIXVN010000590.1, read as the reverse complement.
AACCGCGCGTCTGGCCCTTCCGGCGGCCTCGAATCCGGTCGGCGGTGAGACGGCTTTCAGCGTGGCGATGGTGGTCCGGGTCGATTCGACCGGCACCGGCACCGAAACGAACTGGTTCGACAACACCGGCCTGATCGACGCCGACGAGTCCGGGGTGAAGAACGACTGGGGGCTCGCGCTGCCTTCCACTGGCAAGCCAAGCTTCGGGATCGGCAACACCGACACGACCCACTACGGATCTGGTAGTTCGATCGCCGATGGCCAGTGGCATGTGGTCGTCGCGACCTGGGATGGCTCTGAAGTCAGCGGCGACGCCGCAGGACCGGACCGCAACATGGCGGTCTATGTTGATGGCGTCTCGGGCGTTT
>JAIXVN010000565.1 GCA_027483005.1 Verrucomicrobiaceae bacterium | reverse complement strand
GGCGAGGCGGCGGGCGTGAAGATCGCCGCGCTTGCCGAGGGTGATCAGCTTTTCCGCCACCGGACGGAGGGCTTTCGCCTTGCCGAGGGTGGTCTTGATGCGGCCGTGCTCGATCAGGCTGCACGCGAGGTTCGCGAGGAGGGCGCGGCGGTGCGAGGCCGTGCGCTTGAGCTTGGTGGTGTTGCGTCGATGTCTCATCGGGTGCTTCCTTTTCTATTTAAAATCAGTCGTCGAGGTTCTGGGCGATCAAATCGGCAAGACCGACCGGTGCCTCTTCCTCCACACCGAGGCGTGGGGCGCGAGAGCCGGCGGACGGGCCGGTGAGGAGGGATGGGTCGAAGGACATGCCGAGCCCGAGGCCGAGTTCGACGAGCTTGTCCTTGATTTCGTTGAGCGACTTCTTGCCGAAGTTGCGGTACTTGAGCATTTCCGCCTCGGTCTTCATGGCCAGCTGGCCGACGGAGGTGATGTTGGCGTTGTTCAAGCAGTTGGCGGCACGGACCGAGAGTTCGATCTCGTTGACGCTCATGTTGAGAAGCTTCTTGAGCGCGGCGTTTTCCTCGCTGGACTCCATCGGAGCTTCTTCGAAGTCGACGGCGTTCTCGTCATAGTTGACGAAGACGTCGAGATGGTGGCGAAGGATGGCGGAGGCCTGAAGCAGGGCATCCTGCGGGGTGAGGCGACCGTCGGTCCAGATGTCGAGCACCAGCTTGTCGTAGTCGGTCATCTGACCCACACGGGTGGTGTCAACGGCATACTTGACGCGGGTGACAGGCGAGAAGATCGAGTCGATGGCGATGACGCCGATCGGCTGGTCCTTGCGCTTGTTTTCGTCGCCGGTGGAGAAACCACGGCCGACGCGGACTTCGAATTCGCAGTCGAACTTCACCTTCTTGTCGAGGTGGCAGATGATCTGGTCCTTGTTGACGACCTCGAAGACGCCGTCTTCCTGGATGTCACCGGCGGTGACAACGCCTTCCTTCTCGACCTTGATCGAGAGGATGCGGGAATCCTTGTCGTGGTGGATGAATTTGACCTTCTTGAGGTTCAGGATGATGTCGGTGACATCTTCGACGACGCCCGGGAGGCTGGAGAACTCGTGCTGCACGCCCGCAATGCGAACGGAAGTGATAGACGCGCCTTCCAGGGAGGAAAGGAGCACGCGGCGGAGCGAGTTTCCGAGGGTGTGCCCGTAGCCGCGCTCGAAAGGCTCGGCGCTGAACTGGGCGTAGGTGTCGGTGGCGGTGTCCTCGTTGCGAACGAGGCGGTTGGGGATCTCGAAACGAGACAGTTTGACGGCTGACATGATGCGGTTTGGTTGCCGGGTTGCCCCCTGGCGAGCGTGATGGATTCAAGGAACCCATCCAGGGGACCGACGGCGGTTGCTAAGGCTCGCGCGGGCGGCGACTAAACGGAATGCCCCACGGCTTGCAAAGGCTTTTTTCCGTGATTCGGTCGTTCTTTTGGCAAAATGCCTCCTGTTTCACGAAAAAGGGATGGCGTTCTTTGAAAACAAGGGGCACTTTAGAGAGTGAAAACTCTCTCCCCCATACCGATGAGGTCCAAGCGCAACTTAACCCGGTTCACCTATGAGCATACGGCTTTTCAGGGATGGAGGCTCTGTCTCAGCCGCGGCGGCACCACCTTCACCAAGTACTTTTCCGACAAGCATTATGGCGGCGGAAAAAAATCCTTGGATGCGGCGGAATCGGCACTCAGCGACCTCAAGGCCCTGCTGGACTCATCAAAGAGGGTTCAAGGAAAACTGACCCCGACTGCTGTCCGCAAGGCGGAAAAGCTGCTGCTCGAGCGCTGAGCCCTCCGGATCGGCATTGCACACGGATGAATTCCGTCTTTCTTCGGCAACATGCCTGCCGCAACCGCCACCGTGATCCACTGGTTCCGACGCGATCTGAGAATCACCGATAACCTGGCCTTGTCCGCTGCTGCGGAAAGCGGCCTGCCTGTCATCCCGGTCTACATCCTGAGCCAGTGGAAGGAGTCACACCACTGGACGGGCCCGAAGCGACAGCATTTCCTTTGTGGCTGCCTGGCTTCGCTGGCCGGCAACCTCACCACCATCGGAGGCCGCCTGGTGATTCGCCAGGGGGAGGCGGTCGAGGAACTCCTGCGACTGGTCAAGGAGTCTGGAGCCATAGCCATCCATTTCAACGGCGATCCCGATCCATTCGGAAAGGAGACTGAGCGCCGTCTGAGGTCCGCGTGTGCGGAGATCGGGATCGAGTGCCACAGCCATGCCGATGCCGCCCTGCACCATCCCGATGAAATCCTGACTCAAGGTGGACTCCCCTACCGGGTTTACACGCCCTACTCCAGAAATTGGCTGGCCAAGCCCAAAGCCACACCCGTTTCGAAGCCGGAAAACCTGCGTACGCCGGGAAGTCCAGACTCGCTTCCCCTCCCCACCCTCTCGACCTGGCGGATCGAGCAGCCCGATGGCGAACTCCTTGAACCTGGAGAAAAGGCAGCCCGCCAGCGAATGAAGCAAGCAATCGACCAGCGGGTCGGCCGTTATGGGGCTCTGCGCGATCTCCCCGCCGAGGAAGCCACTTCGCGACTCTCCCAGGATCTGCGCTTCGGACTGATTTCGATTCGGACCCTCTACGCGAAAGCAATGGCGGCCATGTCCAGCGCCTCCAGCCAAGAGCGAGGTGGGATCGAAATCTTCATCAAGGAACTCGCCTGGCGGGAGTTCTACTTCGCCATCCTCCACCACTTTCCAAACGTTCTGGACGAGGAATTCAACGCCGACTGGCGCGGCCTTCCCTGGGATGAGCCGGATTGGAAGTTCGACGCCTGGAAGCAAGGCCGGACCGGCTTTCCAATCATCGACGCCGGCATGCGCCAACTCCTCGCCACCGGCTTCATGCACAACCGCGTCCGCATGATCACTGCCATGTTCCTGACCAAGGACCTCCACATCGACTGGCGCCATGGTGAGTCCTTCTTCATGCAGCATCTCCTCGATGGTGAAATCGCCTCCAACAACGGCGGTTGGCAATGGTCGGCTGGCACCGGGGCGGACGCCGCACCCTATTTCCGCATTCAGAACCCCTGGTCCCAGAGCGCCCGTTACGACCCACAGGGCATCTACATCAAGCGCTGGGTTCCGGAACTGGCCGCAGTGCCTGCAGTGCGTCTGATGGAACCACCCAAGGACGGACGCCCGTTGGTTCCGGGTTATCCACTGCCCATCGTCGATCACGCCACCGAACGCGCCCGCACGCTGGCGATCTTCAAGAAACACCGCGAGCAGACGTCCTGAATCAGTGCGCGGCGTTCTTGGTCAGTTGCTCCGCGAGAATCTTCAAATCCTCGACCGGAATCGCGAAGCTCTGTGCTCGGTCGGCTCGCGCGATGTTCATGCCGATGCAGCGGCCCTCAAGGTCGAGAAGCGGGCCACCGACGGATTCTTCATTTCCGAGGATATCATGCTGGATGACTCTTGGAAATCCGGTGCGGCGCTGGGAAAACCTGCCGCTCATCTGATCATTGCGTGATTTCTCGTCGAAGAGTTCCCCTTTGGCGGCGAGGCGCACATCAAGCTCCTGTTCCTTTCCGGCGCGCTTGATGCTGACCTTCACCAGGGCCCCGGCCTTTTTGTCCTTCATGAACTCGGCCATCTGCTCGATCTTGGAGACCTTCTTGCCATCCAGGGCCGTGATCTGATCGCCCTTCTGAAGACCCGCTTCCTGCGCGCCGCTTTTTTCGTTCACGGCCTCGATCTCAAGTCCCTTGGAATCCTTTTTCAAAATGACCCCGAGGGCCGCACCGCCCGAGGCCGGGATCTCACGGGGCTTGGCACTGATGATGCCGACCAGGGCGCGACGTCTTGTGGTGCTCGAAGCGCCGTTCGCCACCACCCAGGTGCCTTGGGGCAGATCCGCACTTGGCGCATAGGAAACGGGAAACAGCCCCTGGGCATCGGCCTTGATCAGGGCCACATCCCAGGTCGGATCCGTGGCCACCACCTTGGCGTTGTCATACTTCGTCTCGTTCACGATCACCGAAAGCGAGCTGATCTTCTGGACCTCGCTGGCCTTGGTCAGGATGTAGCCGTCGGCGGAAATCACGACGCCATAACAGAGGTCCTTGCGCCCCTCCCGTATCACCGCGCTGGAACGCTGCAGAACGGCGCGTTGGTCTTCGAAGATCGAGACCACGGCATCACCGTTCTTGCGAAGGTCGCCTTCCAGGCTCTGCACACCGTAGCTGGCGGTCGTGAGGTCAAGTGCCAGCAGAATGGGGAAAAATCTAGCGTTCACCGAGTTTCATTTCGAGGGTTTCGGGCTTGCCCTTCTTGAGCAGTTCAAGGGCCATCTTGTCTCCAGGAGCCATTTCCTTGAGCAGGTTCTGGAGATCTTCGCGTGATTGGAGAACCTTTCCGTTCAGCTTGAGGAGCACGTCCCCCTCCTTGACGCCGGCTTTTTCGGCCGGGCTTTCACGGCCCACCTTCGTCACCTTCAGGCCACCTTCAGGACGGGGTTCGGTAGCCAGTCCGAGGAAACCCTTGCCCGTCTCAGGCTTCTTGGCAAATGGACCATCGCCGACAAACTCGCCCCTCGTCATTTCGTCCCAATGGGTCAGGAACTCCTGAATCGGCACATGCATGTTCTGCGCCAGTACCTCCCCTACGCGAGAGTGAATGCCGATCAGACGGCCTTCGAGATCAAAGAGAGGACCGCCCGAGTCGCCACCAATCAGCGTGCAGTCCGATTGGATCGTCGTTTCCGCCATGCGGACCAGCCTGCCGAGCCTGACCACCGACCCGCGATCCTTGTCAAAGCCACCGGAGTGCCCGAGCGAGAACACCCAATCCCCCAGCTTTGTGCTGTTCTCGCGATCCATCATCACAAACGGATAAGTGCCCTTCTCCGTGATTCTCACCATCGCGCAATCCGTGGTGGAAACGAGGCCCATCGACTCCGCCTTCAGCCGCTTGCCATCCTCCAGGATCACCGTCAGCTCCTTGCCCACCCCACCGGCCACGTGTGCAGCCGTGAGAACCAGTCCCTCAGCCGACACGATCACCCCACTGCCACTGCCTTCGCCAATGTCGATGCAGACTGTCGCCTCCCTCGCCTTTGGCAGCACGGAAGTCAGGGTTTTCTGAATGGCCTCCAGGTCCTTGCGGTTCTCGGGTGCCTTCTTGTCGTTGAAATAAGGCCTTTCGGGTGCGGCCAGCGCCATGACAGGCAGAATGACCAGAAGGAGGATTGGGTGAAGGTTCGACATCTCGGGGTCGGAATGGGGCAGCTTACCTCCCTGTTCCGCATCCCGCAACCCTGCGGATGGGATCATTCAAAGAAGGCTGCCTCGATGAAAGCGCCTCAGAGTGTCATGCTCGCCTGCGAAAGATCGCCAACCACTCCCGCCCCAACCGTCCCGGATACCCGGTCGCAGGCACCCAGCCTTCGACGAACTCAAACCAAGGCTCCAACCCCTTAATGATCTCTTCCTTTGTGGCACCAAACGGCGGCCCCTGCCCCTCCTCTCCGGGATCATTCGGCGTCAGGAAAAAAACTCCGCACAACCACCCTCCGGGCCTCACCAGCGCCCCCGCGGCCCCGGCATACCTGGGGCGGTCCGCTGGATCGATCGCGCAGAAGCATGTATGCTCCCACCAGGCCGACACGCCCTGCTCCGGCCACCAACTGCGATCAAACAAATCCGCTCGCAGATAAACCTCTGCTCCGGCTTTCTCGAACCCGTCCGCTGCTTCCAACGCCGCCGACGAGAGGTCGAGCCCGACCACCGGCACTCCCATGCGCGCAATTTCCCGCACATCATGGCCGAATCCGCAACCCGGCACCAGCACCGGCCCCCCACCCCAGACCGGATCCGCTTGCCAGCGGGAAACCAGTTCAATCAACGGTGGAGCCGCCTCACCCTTCTCCCAAGGCGTGTCACCCCGACGGTAGCGCGATTCCCAATCGGTCATGACCCGTTCTCGCGCCACGACTCCTGCGAGTCAATCGTCAGGAACGCCCGAGATCATCCGGCACTTGGTCGCGTTGCTGGGCAGGCGACACCGAGGCATCCGCGAAGGAAATCACCGCCCCGATCCCCGCACCATGATCTCCGCCCAACCGCGGTTCGACCTCGAACTCGGGAAAACGATACCGCACCCGCTGACGCAGCCACACGCTCATGGAAGCTGTCACCAGGATTCCCCCAAGAATCACGCCACCCGGCAAACGCCATTGCGGCGGAATCATCCTGTTCAGCCTCTCGGAGGCCCCCGGCACCATCACTTTCGGCTCCGGTTCCTCATTTCCTGAAATGATGCCCTCAGGAATCACCCCTCCCGAAAGCATCCGCTCCAACCAGTAGAGCCGGATCGACATCTGTAGGGAAAATGCCTCCAGTTGGTCCACCGCGTCGGACTTCTCCATCGACTTGACGACCGAACTCTGCAGTGCCCGATTCTGCTCAATGCCCGACACCTTGTCGGTCAACGAGGGGCTCAGATACAAGACAGACCGCTTGGGAGCCCCGAGAAAATAGCAAATCACCGCCGTTTGGCGCCCGGTGGAATAGAGCCGCTCCGCGAGTTCCTCCACCCGCACCTGACCCGGGATCTCCTGGTTCATGCCAAAGACATAGATGACGAGATCGACTGATGAATCCGTCGCATGGTGATCCAGAAACGCGAGACGATCCTGAAACTGCCAGGACGACAACAGCCTCTGCGGATCGATAAGCCGGGACTTCGGACGCTCATTGAAATAGTCGCTCAGGAACGACTCCGGAACTTGAATGAGAGGTGTCGGATCGACCGCCAATTCCTCGGCCGTCGGCTCCGGAAGCGGCTCCCGCTTCTCCGGGGGTGCCTCACCCGCTGGAACTTCATCGGTCAGCAGCAAGCTGCCCGGAATCCATCTACCCGCCTTCACGTCCGCTCGGTCAGCCTCCGCCCAGGTCGGCAGCGGGGACTCAACAGCCTGGACCTGCACCGAGGAAACCACAACGCAGGCGATCAGTAAGCCGCGCCTCACGGAATCTCCTCCCAATTTCCAGATCTGTTGGAATGTTCAGCCCTGCTGCCGCCCTGGATGTTCTGAGCCAGCGCATCGATCTGCGCGGGCCTTGAGACTTTTCGTTCGAAACGTGCAGGATCACGACGAACTTTCCGACTGCGCTTCTTCAGAATGACGATCAGCTGCTCGATTGCCTTGACCAGCCCGTCGGCATGCCGCCCCTCCAGCCAATAGGCATGAGCACGGGCCAGGCATTGAAACGTGTCCTCCTCATCCAGAAAAGCATCCAGCGCGTAGCCGAACGAAATCCCCGCCGACTTCGAATCAGCATCCATCACCAGCAGGATCGCCGAACGATTGCCCAAGTTTGATGGCGAATCCTCAAACTTCGTCCGATTCAGAAACCAGAGGCCGAACTGCCGTAGATTGGCCAACCCACCGAACGATCTCGTGTGCACCGCCACGAACAACTGCGGGAAACGTCGATTGAACCGCTGCATCACGGACTGCAATCGCCCCTGTTCGTCACGACGCATCAAGCCCGCCGAATCCGAAAGAGTTCTCAGGTGAAGATCCTCAGCACCAAACAGCTTGTCAGCATGTGCAAGCGTGAATCCACAATGCGGACAACCACCGGCCGCCCGGTGGATTCTCTGCACGCATCTGGGACATTTCATGGAGATAAAACTACACTGGGCAGGCTACGGATGCGCTGACATTTCGTCAAAGTCAAACAACCGGTCGTGGGCTGGGACGTCCTGCCGCCTCCAACAAAATGAGTCAACCACTTGGATCATTTTCGAACGCCAGGCAAGTCGATGAAATGGGCGACACGATGGGCAACCCTCCATGACGTCACGAATCATCCTCCAAGATCCCGCTGCAAGTCCCGCAGGCTGAACAGCGGCTCGATCACCCCCCTCATCCTTCGAGCGCCGCTTTGGCGGTTTTTTCCAAACCGGTCCTTCACCTTCACGAAG
>JAIXVN010000536.1 GCA_027483005.1 Verrucomicrobiaceae bacterium | reverse complement strand
GAGGACCAGAAGGAAAACAAGAAGGGCAAGATCTACGAGATCCCCCAGGGCATTCTGGATACCATCAAGCCCAACTATTACCAATATGACCGCTCCGCTGTCCTGACCCTTGAGGCCCTGGGTGAGTCCGGCAAGCAGTTCAAGGTCGAGGAGAACACCCGCTTTTCGCTGCCGCCTGGCTCCGACAAGAAGGACTACCTCTTGAAATCCGTCACCCCTGAGAAGATCGAGGTCGAGTATGTCGATCCCTCAGGTGCCACCAAAACCCTTGAATTCCGTAAGGGCGCAGCCCCCAGCGGAGGCCAATGATTCTTTCAGAAAAAATCGCTTTCCAAAACTCGTGAACCCCGGCAAGAACCAACCGCCAACCATGCAAAAAACGCCATTGTATCGAACCAGTCGCACTGCTGTCACCTTGATGGCTGTCGCCGCCGCCATGCCAACCATGGTGTCGGTCGCCTCAGCCGACGAACTGACCGGACTCGCCCGGCGCGAAATGATCCGCCGTCAGGAAGCCGTCGCCGATGGAGACCGCCTTCTCAACGAAGGACGCGCCGCCTACGCCAAGGGAGATTTCCAACAGGCCGTGGACAAGTATCGCCAGGCGCTTGATCGCGTGCCGGATGCTCCGCTTCTGGCTGATCGCCGCCAGAGCTACACCCAGCATCTGACCGATGCCAGTGTCGCCCTCGCCCAGCAGTTCCGCAAGGTTGGCAAGTATGACGAGGCCCGTGCCCTTCTCGAAGGCGTGCTGAAGCCAGGCGTTGACCCGGAAAACCTCGACGCCAAGCGTGAACTCGACTGGCTCGACGACCCGATCCGCACCAACCCGGCGCTGGACTACGAACACACCCAGAAGGTGGACAAGGTCCGCAAGAGCCTCTTTTTGGGAGAGGGCAATTACAATCTCGGCAAGTTCGACGCCGCGAAGCGTGATTTCGAAGCCGTTCTCCGCCTTGACCCCTACAACACGGCTGCCCGCCGTTGGATGGAGAAGCTGGATCAGGCCAAGTCCGACTACTACCGCGCTGCCTATGACCAGACCCGCGCCCATCTTCTGATGGAAGTGGACAAGGCCTGGGAACTCGCCATCCCGACGGATGCCCCGGTGATCACGGGTCCAAGCGATGCGCCGAGCAAGGAAAGGGGTGTCGGTTACATCACTGCCAAGCTTCGGACGATTGTCGTGCCGCAGATCAACTTCGAGGACACCACCGTTGAGGAAGCCATCGACTTCCTCCGCCAGCGTGCCTTCGAGCTGGATACCACCACGACCGATCCTGCCAGCAAGGGCGTCAACTTCGTCATCCGCCGCCCCAACAAGCCAGCAGGCGGTGCTCCGGATGCCGGCCTGGATGCTGGTGCGGCCGCCCCACTGGGCGGTGGAGCCGACCCGAGTGCCCTCCGGATCAAGGAACTCCGTATTCGCAACGTGCCTCCCGCCGTGGCCCTCAAATACATTTGCGATGCCACTAAGCTTCGCTACAAGGTTGACGAGTTCGCTGTTACCCTCGTTCCTCAGACCGAGACCGTCGAGGACCTCTTCACCCGTTCCTTCAACGTCCCGCCGGACTTCGCCGCCAGCCTTGGTGGTGACGCAGGTGGCGGAGGTGGCGGCAGTGACCCCGATCCCTTCGCTACTGGTGCTGGTGCCGATACCGGTGGGCCAGCCAAGCTGACAGCCCGCAAGCCGATTGTTGAACTCCTCAAGGGAGCGGGTATCACATTTCCGGCAGGCAGCTCTGCGAACCTGACCAATAACGGTGTTCTCCTTGTGACCAACACTCCAACTGAACTCGATAAGATCGAGCAGTTGGTGGACATCCGCAAAACGACGAGTCCGAAGCAGGTCAAGATCACCACCAAGTTCGTCGAAATCTCCCAAGAGAACAGCGATGAGCTTGGCTTCGACTGGATCGTTTCTCCGTTCGGCCTCAATGCCAACAGCCTCTTCCTCGGCGGTGGCACGATCGGCAACGGACTGGCCCGCACGAACAGCGACTTCCTCAGCCCGGTCCAAGGCAGCGCCGTCAATGGGGTTCCTACGGCTACCGGACAGAATGTGGAGAACATCGTCACTGGCGGCCTCCGCAGCGGTCAGGGTGCAATCGACAAGAACAGCATTGATGCCCTCCTGAACAACCCGAACCGCGCCGCCCAGGCGGCCAACGTGGCACCGGGCATCATGGCCCTCACTGGTCTGTTCTCCGACGGCCAGGTCCAGCTCATCATGCGCGGTCTGGCCCAGAAGAAGGGAACCGACTTGTTGACCGCCCCAAGCGTCACGGCCCGCTCGGGACAGAAAGCGACGATCGAAATCATCCGCGAGTTCATTTACCCGACTGAGTATGAGCCCCCGGAGCTTCCCAACTCCGTCGGTGTGGGTGGTGGTCTCGGTGGTCCGGGCCTCGCACAATCCTCTGGTATCTTCCCGGTGACTCCTGCGACCCCCACCGCATTTGAAACCCGAAACACGGGTGTGACTCTCGAAATCGAGCCGACCATCGGTGACAACGATTTCGTGATCGACCTCCGCTTCGTGCCGGAAATCGTCGAGTTTGAAGGCTTCATCAACTACGGCAGCCCAATCCAGTCTCCCGCAACGGACGTCCTCGGAAACCCTTCAACGGTGACCATCACCGAGAACCGCATTGAAATGCCGGTCTTCGCGAGCCGCCGGGTCAACACCTCGCTGACCATTTATGACGGCTACACCGTCGCCGTGGGTGGCCTGATGCGCGAAGACGTCCAGAGTGTCGACGACAAGGTGCCGATCCTCGGAGACATCCCGATCCTCGGCCGCCTGTTCCAGTCGAAGGCTGAAAACCGGATCAAGAGCAACCTGATCATCTTCGTGACCGCGCAGATCATCGATGCCACCGGTCGTCCCCTTCGTGGAGCTGACGCCAGCTCGCCTGCCGCTCCGACGCTTGGCGGTGGCGCTGGAGACCTTGCCCTTCCGGATGGTGGACCTGGTGTCCTGCCACCGGTGCCGGGCAACTGATCCATAGCCGAATAGATTCACCAGACGGGCGGGGGAGCGATCCTCCGCCCGTTTGCGTTTTCAGGGGTTTTGATTCCAGCGGATCCATGCTTTGCTCGGGCATGCTCACCTTTGCGCTCACCGGGGGAATCGCGACCGGGAAATCAACGGTCTGTCGCCTGATCGGTGAAATGATTCCCGGGGCCAGGATTTTTGACAGCGATGCCTGTGTCAGATCCCTGCTGGAGCTGGATTCCGGAGTCGCGCACTCGATTGCAGGGCTCTTCGGTCCTGCGAGTCTGACGCCGGGAGGAAGGGTGGACCGTGGATTTCTCAGGGGAATCGTGTTTGCGGATCCGGAAAGCCGCAGCCGTCTGGAGAGGGTGCTGCATCCTAGGGTGCGTGAGGATTGTCTTGCGTCGCGGGATCTGGCGGCTAAGGAAGGGGCAGCGCTTTTCGTCGCGGACATCCCGCTGTTGT
>JAIXVN010000319.1 GCA_027483005.1 Verrucomicrobiaceae bacterium | reverse complement strand
GCCATCGCGATCTCCCGCCGTTTCCACCAAGGAGAGGGTGGTTCGACCGGATCCAATCCGGAGAATGAGGGTCCTTCCGACATCATTGATGGTGCATGACGAATGGATCAGATCTGGCTCCTGCGTTCCATGGATTCCTTGTGGGGAATGGATCTTCAATAATCGGCCACCGGGCTGCTGGCTTCGGCGGCCTTGGCGGAGGGAACTCCTGCGGCGAGTTCGGTGATGTCCTTGCAGGTTTGTTCCCACTTCGATTCCGACCAAAGCACCGGGCCCGCAAGTTTTTTCCGGAAGCGATTCAATCGCCTTTCGGCCTCGTCGAGGATGTTTGAATGGACCTCGGCGATCGACTTGGCGGCGGTTTCAGCGCTGTCGATCTGATGGCAGATCAAGGCGAGGTCATTGCCGGCCTCGATGGCGAGCTTCACATCCTGGCCACGACCGTAGCGCTGGGTGATGGCTCCCATGTCGAGGTCGTCGGTCAGGACCAGATGATGATCGAATCCAAGCTGGCCGCGCAGGAATGAGGTGATGATCCGTTTCGAGAGCGAGGCCGGGAAATCGGGATCGATGTTTGGAAACTCCACGTGGGCGAGCATGATGGCGTCGAGTTCCGGCATCAGCGCGGTGTAGGGCAGGATGTCCTCACGAAGCAGCTCCGCGAGGGTGGCATCGGAAGAGGGCAGGTCGTGATGGGGGTCGGACAGGGCGCGACCGCAGGCCGGGAAGTGTTTTCCGCAGGTCAGGACCGATCGTTTCCGGTGCCAGCGGTTCCACATGCCCGCGTGGTCGATCACCCGCTGCGGATCGCGCCCCCAGCATCGGCCACGCAGGGCGTTCTGATGGGTGGGGTGGTGGTCGAGATCGAGATCGGGCGCGAAGTTGAGATTGAAGCCAAGCAGCCGCAGCAGATCGGCGGTCAGCATCCCGGCGCGGGCGATCGTGTTCGGATCCGCTTGGGCGGCGAGATCGACGGCCGAGGGCAGGGCAGGGGCGATGTCCTTGGTGCGGGTAACGCGACCGCCTTCCTGGTCAATGGCAAGGATCGGCTCGTCATAGCTCAGCGAGCGCAGGTCATCGGTCAGCTTCCGGGTCTGGGCGGGACTTACGATGTTTCTCGTAAATAGAATGAACCCGGCAGGCTGGAGTTTCCGGTAAAGCGCGGCCTCCTGCGAAGTGAGTTCCGGTCCGGAGACGCCGAGCAGCAGAAGGTGGCCGTGCATGGGGGAAGGAGAAAGTTCCAAGGGCCAGGTGGCAAGTTCCAAGGATTCAGCAACACCCACCACCCGGCGTGCAGCAGGCGGCGGCGGCTTCCTTTTCGGGGAGGGCGCAGCCGCCGGGGAGGCAGAGCTCCTTGGCGAGGCAGTCGGTGTGCTTGGTGCCGAGCTGGAAGCGAAGGGAGCCATCGATGACGTCGGTGCTGGTGACGGGAAACTGCGAGATGAGCGCGCCTTCATACTCGATTTCGACCGGCATCGATAGGTCGTGGAGGAAGCGGTCGGCATGACGGAAAATGGTGGCGAGCTTTCCGGCGGGGAGGCGGTGATCCACATCGTCCGCGACCCAGGTTTGGAGCAGGCAGTGCTCGAGCGTGCGCAGGGTGCCGCCGCAGTCGACGAAGGTCTTTGTCACGTGGCCGACCTCGGTGACATGGAAGTGAGCGGGGATCAGACTGCCGTCGGGAAGGGCGAAGGAGACGAGGAGTTCGGGATGTGCGTTGAGGTGGCTGAGGAAAGTGGTGACGTTCATGGTTTCGTGGGTTTGCAGCAGGGGCTCGACGCGAGTTGGTCGACGCAGTGGAGGAAGTCGGTCAGGCAATTGCATGCGAGTTGATAGTAAACGTTCGGGCCGCGCTTTTCGGCGATGAGCCAGCCGGCATCGACCATCAGGGCGAGGTGCTTGGAGATTGTGGAGATATCGCCGCCGGCTTCCTCGTGGAGTTCGCAGACGCAGCGTTCACCGTCGAGAAGGCGCTCGGCGATGGCAAGGCGGGTCGGATGAGCGAGGGCCTTGATCACGGCGACGCGGTCGGGGGTGGTGGTGCGTTCGCGCAGGCGGCTCATGATTTGGTAAAATAGCCAAATGATTTCCGGATGCAAGGGGGGCTTTTGCGTACAGGGTCAAGCCCATGAAAGGAGTTGGGAAGTTTTCCGGATGGATGGCGGGTCTGATGGCCTCTCTGCTGTCGTCGTGCCTGTGGATTCCGCAGAAGCCGGTGACGCCTGTTAGAACGCTTTCAGATGAGCCGTCAGGAAAGGCCAGGCAACTGGTGGTGATGCTGCCAGGCCGCTGGAGCAAGCCGGAGGAATTCCAGAAGGAAGGACTGATGGAGATGGCCCGGAAACACTGGCCGCAGGCACGGATCGTCGCGCCGGACCTGCATCTGGGATACTACATGAACCGGGTGATGGTGGATCGGCTCCATGAGGATGTGATCCTTCCAGCGGAGCGCGAGGGGATCAGGGAGATCATCGTCGTAGGCGTGTCGATGGGTGGGCTCGGCGCACTGATCTACGATCTGGAGCATCCGGGCAAGATCGACCGGATGATCCTGCTCTCGCCCTTTGTTGGAGACGAGGAGGCGATCCGTGAGGTCGATGCGGCGGGTGGGGTGCGCTCGTGGAAGCCCGGAGAGATTGAAGAAAAGGATTTTTCCCGCAAGCTCTGGCTGGGGCTGAAAAGCGACTGGCTCGGTCAGCGCAAGCGTCCAGAGGTCATCCTGGCCTGCGGCGACAAGGATCGGCTCCGCGCTTCGAATGAGCGCTTCTCGAAGGATTTCCTGAAGGCTAGCGAAGTCATCAGCCTCCCCGGCGATCACGATTGGCCGACGTGGCGGGCGGCGTTTGAGAAGGTGCTCGGGCGTTGAGGCTCGAGTCGATTCAGAATGTAGGTGAAGAACAAGGCGATGAGCAGTGCGAGTCCGAGCAGTGTCGTGATTCGACGGGTGTTGCGTTGAGTCGCTAGATCCTCGGTATCCCCGAAATAGGGTGACATCAGTTCCGAGTTGAATCGGGCGAGCTTCATCGAAAGGTAGAGGGCAAAGAGTTCAATTGATATGAGAAGAAACACTAGGGACGGAGTGACGTCCAAATCCCCGGTGTGGTAATCGAAGGACTCTTGAAGCACTCCCCAGCAAAGGGCGTGGGCAAGTGCAAAGGAGGCCAACAAGCCGAAGGAATCGACCGGGCGGCGCAGAAGCCTATGGCAACGCTCTAGGAAACCTTTCATCGCGACGAATGCTTCAGAGCATGAGGTAGCACGATCGGTGCCCTTGGCACAATCCATCGTTCACGCCTCGCTCAGCGCCTTGTCCAGGGCAGCCTTCACAAAGCCAGCAAACAGCGGGTGGGGACTGTTTGGCTTTGAGAGGAATTCCGGGTGGAACTGGCAGGCGACGAAATACGGGTGCTTCGGAAGCTCGATGATTTCGACGAGGCCTTCCTTGGCGGAGACCGAGGAGATGACGAGCCCGGCTTCCTGGAGCTGGTCCTGGTAGTCGGAGTTGACCTCGTAACGATGACGATGACGCTCGTGGATGCGGTCGGCGTTGTGATAGAGATCGGAGGCTTTTGTGCCGGCGAAGAGGATCGACTCGCAGGAACCGAGGCGCATCGTGGCTCCCATGTCCTCCACGCCCTTCTGCTCTTCCTGAAGGCAGATCACCGGATGCCTGGCGTTCTTTTCAAACTCGGTGGAATTCGCTCCTGTTAGACCGCAGATGTTGCGGGCGAACTCGATGGTGGCAATCTGCATGCCGAGACAGATGCCGAAGTAGGGGATGTTGTTTTCGCGGGCATACTGGGCGGCAAGGATCTTGCCCTCGATGCCGCGGTCGCCAAAGCCGCCGGGGACAAGGATACCGTCGACCTCCCCGATGCCCTCCTTGGCTCCGCGCTCCTCGATGGCCTCGGCCTCGACGCGGATGATGTGGACCTTGGTGTCGTGATGGGCACCGGCGTGAATGAGGGACTCGTAGATCGATTTGTAGGCGTCCTGGAGTTCGATGTATTTCCCGGCGACGGCGATGGTGACCTTGTTCTTCGGATGGATCACGCGCTGCACGAAACGCTCCCAGTCCTCAAGCGCGGGAGTCGGGGTGTGGCCGAGGCCGAGCTTGTCCACGACGAGGCGGTCGATCTTGTCGCGGCGCAAATCCAGCGGGCACTCGTAGATCGAGTGATCGACATCGCGGAAAGCGACGACGTTCTTCTTCTCGACGTTGCAGAACATCGCGATCTTCTTGCGGTTGTCCTCATCGAGATCGGTCTCGGTGCGGCAGATGACGATGTCCGGCTGGATGCCGAGCTCGCGGAGCTTGGCGACGGACTGCTGGGTCGGCTTGGTTTTCGCCTCGCCGGCTGCCTTGATGTAAGGGAGCAGGGTGACGTGGATGAAACAGACGTTTTCCTTTCCGACCTCGAGCGAGAACTGGCGGATGGCCTCGATGAACAGCAGGCCCTCCATGTCGCCGACGGTGCCGCCGATCTCGGTGATGAGCACGTTGACGTCGGGATTGTTCGCCGCGACCTGATGGATGCGGCCCTTGATCTCATCGGTGACGTGCGGGATGAACTGCACGGTCTTTCCGAGGTACTCGCCACGGCGTTCCTTCTTGATGACCGAATCGAAGACCTGGCCGGAGGTCAGGTTGTTCATCCGGGAAAGGACGCCGGAGGTGAATCGCTCGTAGTGGCCGAGGTCGAGGTCGGTTTCCGCGCCGTCATCGAGGACGTACACCTCGCCGTGCTGGTAGGGCGACATCGTGCCCGGATCGACGTTGAGGTAGGGGTCGAACTTCTGCATCAGCACTTTCAGGCCGCGATGTTCGAGCAGGGTGCCGATCGAGGCGGCGGCGAGACCCTTGCCGAGTGAGGAAACGACGCCGCCGGTGACGAAGATGAATTTCATGAAGAAGTTAGCTAGTTTTCAGGTTGAAGTGTTCAGCGGCGAGTCGCTGTTCGATTTGGGAAATCTGCTCCGGGGTGTCGAGGCCGATGGAGTCGTCGGTGGTGATCAGGACCTTGATGCGGGCGCCGTTTTCGAGGGCGCGGAGCTGTTCAAGGGACTCGGCCTGCTCCAACAGCGAGGGCGGCCAGGTGACGAAGTGTTCGAGGAAATCGCGACGGTAACCGTAGAGGCCCTTGTGGCGGTAAACGACGAGTCCGCTGGGCGTCAAGCGACGGTAGGGGATCGGGCTGCGGGAAAAGTAGAGCGCGTGATGGTCGGCTGTTAGAACGACCTTGACCACGTTCGGATCGGCGATGGCGGCCTCGTCGTCGATGATGTTCGCGGCGGTGGCCATCGGCAGCTCGGGATCGGCGATCATCGCGGCGGCGAGGTCATCGATCAGGGCGGGATCGATCAGCGGTTCGTCGCCCTGGATGTTGATGACGTGGGTGGCCTGAGGGATGGCCTTCACGGCCTCGGCGAGGCGGTCGGTGCCGGTCGGGTGATCCGGGGAGGTCATCACGACTTTTCCACCGAAGGAAAGGACGGCGTCGCGGATGCGGTCGTCATCGGTGGCGACGAGGAGGTCATCGAGCTTCGAGCAGCCGAGGCAGCGTTCCCAAACGTGTTGGATGAGCGTTTTTCCAGCGAGGACGTGGAGGGGCTTTCCGGGGAAGCGGGAGGACCCCCAGCGGGCTGGGAGGATGCCGACGAGGTGGAGGCCAGAGGAAGAGGAAGTCACGGAACGCTTGTTGCCGCAGACTAGCCGGGAGGCGGCATGGCGGACAAGTGAGGTTTTTGGAAAACGCTGCAAGCCTTGCAGATGCTTGGCTGGCGCGGATCACTCCTCGGCCGTGATGCAATCGAGGGCTTTGGCGTAGCTGGCATTCGCGAGGAAATGGCGGAGCCGCGGATCGAGCTCGGACCGGTGCTCCTTGGTCCACTCGCTGAGGGCGGTGGAAACCTCCGCCAGGGCCTGCAAGTGCGCCGCTGGATCGCGATCCCGCCAGGCGTGGTCGGCGATGACGTCGAGGCGACGTTGCAGCAGGGTGGCGAGTTCGTGTTTCATGGGGATCCCTTAGCCGATCCGGTCCGGGCAGGCAACTGCGGCATCGACGGCACGCGGATCGCCCGCTAAGTGCATCCGCATATGGGAAGTTACTGGATCGATGGGCTGGTGCTGCTGGCGTATTTCGCCCTGATCATGGGGATCGGGCTGTCGCAGCGCTCGAAGAGCGACTCGGTGGAGGGCTTTGCGCTCGGCGACCGGCAGACGCCGTGGTGGGCCGTACTGGCCTCGATCCTGGCAGCGGAGATCAGTGCGGCGACCTTCCTCGGTGCCCCCGAGTCCGGCTTTTCCAATCACAATTGGACCTACGCGCAGTTCGCGATCGGGACGGTGATCGCCCGGATCATCGTGAGCTACCTATTCATTCCGGTGTTCTACCGCCACGGCGTGGTTTCCTTGTATGAATACCTCGGCACCCGGTTCGGGCCGAAGACCCGGGTGGTGGCGTCCGCGACTTTCCTGCTGACGCGGGTGCTGGCGATGGGCACGCGGCTTTATGTTTCGGCGATCATTCTCGTGCTGGCCTACGGACTGTGGAAAGGCGGCGCGGTGAGCAGCAACGAGCGCTTCCTGATCTTCGCCGTGGCGCTCACAGGAATCACGATCGCAACGGCCATCTACACGGCGGTCGGCGGCATTCGAGCGGTGATCTGGACCGATTTCATTCAGGTCGGAGTCCTGGTGGCGGCGCTCGGGTTCACGATCTGGTATCTGTTAGGCCAGCTTCCGGAAGGGTGGAAAACGGCGATGGAGCAGGTGAAACAGCCCGCTTTCTTCAATTTCGCGAAGCCCGCCGATGAGGCTGGGCTGCTACCTTGGTTGCGAAATGTGTTCACCACCGAGTACACGATCTGGGCGGCGGTGATCGGGTCCACCTTTGTGACCATGGCCACCCATGGGATCGATCAGGATACGGTGCAACGCATGCTCACGGCGAAGAACCGCCGGCAGAGCGCATTCGCCACGATCCTTTCCGGCATCATCGACCTGCCGGTGGTGTCCTCGTTCATCTTCATCGGCATTCTTCTTGCGGCCTACTACCGCATCACCCCGGACGCCAGCCTGCCGACGGAGAGCCGCGAGGCCTTTCCGCATTTCATTCTCACCCGGATGCCCCACGGCATGTGCGGCCTGGTGATTGCTGGATTGTTGGCGACTGCGATGGGCTCGCTCAGCACGGCTCTCAACGCGCTGGGCACCAGCTTCGCCCGCGACTTCGTTTTTCCACGGATGGGCGGGGACTCGATGTCCCAGGATCTCCAGGTCAAGGTTCTGCGCTGGAGCACGGTCGTGTTCGCATTCCTGATCATTGTGGTGGGACTGGCGACGGCCTGGTACATGGCCCATGACCCCAAAGCAAAGATCATCCCCTTGGTCTTGGGCATTCTTGGATTCACCTTCGGATCGCTGCTCGGCGTGTTCCTGGTCGCGGTCCTCACCAAGCGCCGTGGCAATGATCTCGGAAACATCATCGGGATGGTCTCCGGATTTCTTGCGGTCGTGTTCCTGAGCAACCCTTTGGATGTCCAGAAAGCGGTTGGGATCATCGAGCCCTTCGTGCTTTCCTTCCCATGGCGCGTAACCCTCGGAACCCTCGTGACGGTGGCCATTTCCGTGTGCTTTCCCACCCGGCAAAAAGGTTCTCCTTCGTGAGACGGAATTGTCACCGTGCACCGCGCTTGTTTCCAAGGACATGCGTAAATTCCGACACCAAAAGGCCTGCCGATGGTTCGTGTTGGTGAAGCAATACCGGGGTCAAGTTTTTAAAAAATCAGGCCGTGGAACACTTGTGGAAAGCGTCAAAGCGCATCGCTCTGTTAGACGCGGGTAAATTTTTTTTCCAACGCGGGACCTGATCGGTTCATCGTCACTCCACACGCCGGTGGCGCCACTCGAAGTGGAACCGGGCCGTGCCAAACCCAACAAACACCCGACACGAGATCACCCATGGAACGAGAGGCAGAGGCAGCGATTCACGAGACCACGATCGAACCTTCGATGGAGGAAAGCGCCATCGGGCAATGGGATCAGGTTTGTGGGGATCTTCAATCGATGGTCAGCCGCGACGCTTTTCAACGTTGGTTCCGTGCGGCGCGCCTGATGGGCTGCGAGGATGGCGTGGTGACGGT
>JAIXVN010000344.1 GCA_027483005.1 Verrucomicrobiaceae bacterium | reverse complement strand
GTGAAGGGTCGGCACGTGCTGCTGCTCGACGATATCCTCGACACCGGTCGCACGCTGCACACCGTTGCGGAGCGTCTGCGCGAGGAGGGCGCGGAGGCGGTGCACACCTGCGTGCTGCTTTCCAAGGATCGCCCGAGGGTGGAGGAGGTGGAGGCGGACTACACCGGCTTCCAGATCGGCGACGAGTTCGTGGTCGGCTACGGGCTCGACTACATGGGCCGCTACCGCAACCTGCCGCACGTGGCGGTGCTCACGCCGGAGGCGATCGCGAGGGGTTGAATGGGGATGCTAAGAGGTTGCCTTAAAATCGAGGCATCAATCCGAAATCCAGAAAAGGAACCACAGATGAACAGGATAAACGCAGATGAAAGAGGAATTTCTTCTGGCAGAATGGACCCGTTCTCGGGGTTTGATTCGAATTCTTAATCTGTGTCCATCCTGTTCATCCGTGGTTAAAACGACTCTTTGGAGTTTTCAGACAACCTCTCAGGATTTCAGGCTGGCGATGAACTTGTCGGCGGCGGAAAGGATATCATCGCGCAGCGGTGAGGGCCCCTTGCGCCACTCATAGATCGGGTGTCCGGCTCCTTCGAAGAGCTGGAGTTCGCAGCGGACGCCGACTGACTTCATTTTCTGCTCAAAGGCCTTGCCGGTGGCGACCGGGATGAGCTTGTCGGCCGTGCCGAGGAACAGGAGCGTTGGCGGGGTGGAGGCGGTGATGTTGTGCAGCGGGGAGATCTCCTGGTAGCGCGCCTTCACGTTGGCATCGCCATAACCGTCCGGGCCGTTGTCGATGACCGGATACCAGAGGATCATGGCATTCGGGCGGGAGGAAATCGAAGGGTCTTCGGTGGGGGCGTCGAGACCTGGAAGGGTTCCAGCAGCCGCCGCGACCTGTCCGCCGGCAGAGGCTCCGGCGGCGATGATCCGATTGGGATCGATGCCGAGTTCCTTCGCATGCTGCCGGACCCAGCGGATGGCGGACTTGCCGTCGGCCACGCTTTCAAAGGGGCTGGTCTTGTGGGCCGAATGGATGCGGTAGTCGGCACTGATCGCGACCATTCCCTTCGCGGCGAAGTGGGCGCATTCCGGATAGAACTGGAGGGGAGTGCCCACCGACCAGCCGCCGCCGAAGAAGAACACGATGGCGCTTCGTTTGGTTTCAGAAGATGGAGCGGTGGGAAGGAAGAGATGAAGGCTGAGATCTCCTTGCGGGGTCTTCTTGAAGGGGACGACCTTGGGCACGGGCCTCGGCTCCGGCTTTCCCATGACCTTGGTGAGGGCGTCGAACCAGCGCTGCGCCATCTTCTCCGCACCGGCAGCGTTGGGGTGGACCTTGTCGGCGATGGCATCGGTCTGGAACTCGAAGCCGCTGGCTTGATCGACCCCGATGACGGGGGAGTCGGCGGTGTTGAGGCGCTTGGCGAGGGCGGCGATTTCCTTTCCGAGGTCGGGCAGGTAGGCATACTTCGGCAGCTTGCCGCTGAGGATCGGCTGGGCGAGGAGGATGATGACCTTCGGGTTGGTTTTCCGGAAGGCGGTGATCATCGACTCGGTGGCGCTGAGGATGCCGGGGATCGGCTTTTCCTCGATGGAGTGGTTGTGGCCTGCCTGGATCAGGACGATGTCAGCCGGGGTTTTCGCGAAGTTACCGGGAACCACGCCCGCGAGGAACTCGGCGTTCTTGCCGCCGTAGCCTTCGTGGAGCAGGGGACCGATGCGGCTGGGAGAAGTCTTCGATCCGACATACTCGAAGACATATCCTGCTGCTGTGAGTTTCTCCCAAAGCGGCAGTCGATACACGGAAAAGGTTGTGCCGCCCTCGGTGATCGAGTCCCCGACCGGCATGATGCGCCAGGATTTCCGGGGTTCGGCCGCGAGGCCGGGGAGGATCGCCAGCAGGCAAAGCGTGAGGAAGCGGAGGAGCATCTCGGGAAGGGTTCAGGGCTTCGGGCCGAAGGGGATCTGCACGTTGGTGCTGATCTTGCCAGCCTTCATGTAGCCATCGGTCGCTCCGAACAGATAGGTCGGCTCGTCGTTCTCGAGAAGGATGAAAGGTCGCTCAATGCGGGCGGTGCTGGTGCCGCCGCCTTCGAGCGGGTAGAGGTCGCCAATGACTTTGGGGTGTGCGGCAGGTTTCCAATCGAGGCCGTTTTCGGACTGGAACAGGCAGATGCCGCCGCCCGCGCCACTGAAGGTGCCGACGACGTCGCGCGCGGCGGCGTAGTAGCGGTTGCCGTATTTCTCGCTGAACCAGATGAAAGGATCCTCGGCGACCATCCAATGCTTGCCGGGCTTCTCGGACTCGAAGATATGGCCCGTCTTCTTGGTGTAGGGCCCCTCGGGCTTGTCGGCCACGGCGGCACCGAAGAGGACGTTGCCGCCCATCACCTTGCCTTCCACATGCTGCACCGCCTTGTAGATGACCAGCACGCCACCGTCCGGGCGAACGCAGGCGGCGGGGTTGGTGGTACAGAGGGAGTCGAAGGATTTCTTGTCGTCGGTGATGTCGACGATCGGCTGGTCGAGCCGCTTCCAGGGGCCGGCGGGATTTTCAGCGATGGCGACCCCGACGCGCTGGTGGTTGCGATGGGTGGGGTAGTCCTTTCCGTCGCCGTAGTTGCCCATGTAGTAGAGGCAGTATTTGCCGTTGTGGAAAAAGGCGTTGGCGTTGTGGGTGACATCGGCGTCCCAGTATTTCCTGCCGGTGGCGGGGTTGATGCCGCGAGGTGGCAGGGCGACGTTGACATGCTTGTAGGGGCCTTCCGCCTTGTCGGACACGGCGTAGGCGATCTCCGAATGGATGGCCCATCCGGGAGCGAAGCCGACCGAGACAGGCCAACGCGAATAGAAGAGATGATACTTTCCGTCGGGCCCTTTCACCGGGGCTCCGCACCAGATAAAGTAGCCATCGAGGGCAAAGCGGTTGGCGGCGGGAAGGGGTTTGACGCGTGAGGCGAGGTCGAGTTCCTGAGCCTGAGCCAGGGTGCCTAACAGAATGGACGCGAGTGAGAGGAGTTTGAGGGCTTTCATGTCAGCGGGAGAGTTGGAGTTTGACGACGTCGTTGAGTGCGGTGCGGGTGTTGATCGGCAGGGTGAGTTTCAGCAGTCCGTCCTTGTATTCGAAGGGAACCTCCGCGCCGGTGCGGAGCAGGGTGGCCTTGAGGGGTTTGGGAGCGTTTTTCCAGACCACTTCGGCCGGGATGGAAGGGAGGAAGTGCACGTAGGCGATGCCGTCGCGGGTGGTGACGGGCGCATTGACGGCTTCAGGAAAGGGTCCGCCGTTTGTGCCGATGACCGACTCGCGGCTGTGTTTCATCCAGTCCGCCATTTCCTTCCACGCGGCGGTGGCCTGCTCCGGGATGCTGCCATCGCCCTTCGGTCCGAGATTGGCCAGCAGGTTGCCGCCCCAGGTGCGGAGTCGGACCAGTTCTTCGATGACCTGGGCGGCGCTGTCCCAGCCGGCGTCTTCGGTGTAGGACCATTTGTTGGCGGGCCAGCAGGTTTCGCAGGTTTCGAACCAGCCCTTGAAGCGCTTCGCGGGTGGCTTTCCCTCGGAGTCGCCATAATCCCCGCCGCCGCCATTGCGACGGTTCACCACGATGCCGGGCATCAGGCGACGGACCTCGGCGTTGGGAATCTCACCCGCGCCACCATCGAACCAGATCTGATCGATCCTGCCATATCGGGTCAGGAGCTCGGTGACCTGGGCCGTGACGTGGGCCTTCCGCTTGGCGTCGTGGTCGGCGGGCTTCTTCGGGAGCTGGACAGGTTGGTGATCCATGTCGAGCGAGGGCCCGCGCATGGCGAAGGTCTTGTAGGCGCGATCAAACCACCAGTCCGGCGGCGAGTAGTAGAGTCCGACCTTGAGTCCGTGCTTGTGACAGGCCGCGACGTATTCCTTCACGAAATCGCGTCCGCCGAGGAACTGCTTCGTGCCGAGATCGCCCTGGTCGGTGGGCCAGAGGGCGAAGCCGTCATGATGCTTGGTGACCATCACGGCATACGTGAAGCCAGCGGCCTTGGCCTGGGCGAGCAGGCTGTCGTAGTCCACCTTGTCCGGTTTCCAGTCGTGTGCCCAACCGTAGTAGGTGTTGGGAGTGACGGTCTTGTCCTTCCAGGGCTTGTTGGCGAGCATGCCCCACGAAAGGTCGCCGGTGCTTTTCACCGAAGCCAGTCCCCAGTGGATGAAGAGGCCGAGACCGGCATCGGGAAACCACTGGGCGTCCGGGTGGGTGTTGCTGCTGACGGGTTTGGAGCTGGCCTGATCGAGGGCCTTTGCCTGCTCGTCGGCGGCCTGATCGGCATGCAGCAGGCAGGTGATCAAGAGAGCTGTTAGAGAGAACCTGGTGAGCTTCACGGTTGGAGGGTCTGCGAGCTGTTAGGGGCGATCTGGACTGGTCTCACGCGGCCAAGGATCCGGACAAAGCACCTGCCGCCGTCCTTCGAACGCAGGACCGCCTTGGCAAGTTTCCCGGCACGCCACTCGAGATCGACCTCGAACCCGCCGCGGGCGTGGAGTCCGGTGATGCTGCCGTCCGGCCAGGCTGCGGGCAGGGCGGGGAGCAGATCCAGCAGGTAGAGGCCATCCTTTTTCACATGGCTCTGAAGCAGCATCTCGGTGATCCCTGAGGTGGCACCGAAATTGCCGTCGATCTGGAAAGGCGGATGGCCGTCGAACAGGTTCGGATAAACGCCGCCAGCCTCGCGTGCTGCGCCGATGGGGGCCAGCAGGCCCTGCAGAATCCGGTGGGCGTGATCGCCGTCGGCCAGCCGTGCCCAGAAGTTGATCTTCCAGGCCCTGCTCCAGCCGGTGCCATCGTCGCCGCGGGCGTTGAGCGAGACCTGTGCGGCCTTGGCGAGGTCGGGAGTTCTCACGGGATTGATCTGCCTGCCGGGGTGAACGGCGAAGAGGTGCGAGCAGTGGCGATGACGGTCTTTGGGGTCATCGACATCCTGCATCCACTCCTGGAGCTGGCCCCAGCGACCGATCTTCGGCCCGAGGAGTTTCGCCCGGAGGGACGCCACCTTGCCGCGATAGGCCTCATCGATGCCGAGTGCTTCGGAGGCTTCGAGGTAGTTGGTGAAAAGGTCCCAGACGATCTGCTGGTCATAGGAGGCCCCCGGCTGTGGCGTGCGGTCGCCTTCTTGAAGCACGATCTTGTCGCCCTTCTTGACCGGACCATGTTCGGGAGACCATCCGGTGGGCGTGATGAGTTTCCCATCCGGGCCTTCGACGAGGTAGCTTTCCCAGTATTCGACGAGTTCCTTCAGGGCGGGGTAGGCCCGGTTCTTCAGAAAATCCCTGTCACCGGTGAATTCGTAGTGGGTCCACAGATGCTGCGTCATCCAGGCGCTGCCGGGACGATGGATGCCCCAGGTCGAGTTGCCTCCCATCGGGTTGTTGGTGTTGTAAACGAGCCAACCCTTGTCGGTGGCGATGGCGGGCTGGGCGTTTTTCTTTCGAACGGTTGCCAGGCTTCGCAGCCAATCGAACATCGGCTGATGGCATTCGGAGAGATTCGTCGGCTCGGCGAGCCAGTAGTTCATCTGGACGTTGATGTTGGTGGTGTAGCCGCAAAACCACGCGGGCTTCAGGTCCTGATTCCAGATCCCCTGAAGGTTGGCAGGCAGCCCGCCGGGGCGGGAGCTGGCGATGAGCAGGTAGCGGCCGTATTGGTAGAACAGCGCGCTGAGTCCCGGATCGGATTTGTCCTTCTGGTTCAGGACGATTCGCTGGTGGGTCGGCAGGTTGTCGCGCGAAGGACCGAGGTTGAGGTTCACCCGCTTGAAGAGGGCCTGGTGGTCCGCGACGTGGGAAGTACGAAGGACCTCGTAGGACTTTCCTGAAGCGGCCTCGAGGACTCTGGAAACCGCCTTCTCCGGGGCCTCGCCGCGCCAGTTCTTTTCCGGGCTGTTAAGGAATGAGGTCGAGGCGGCGAGAAGGAGCGTCACGCGGTCGGCCTGCTCGATCTTCAGGGACCTGCCATCCGAGGTCACGCGGCCCTTTTCATTCAGGACCCTGACGCTGGCCTGGTAGTCGAGTTTGTTGGAAAGCGATCCCTTCGAGGTGAGCGTGTTTCCAGAGGCGCTGATTGGCGCGTTGTGGGCATCGGTGAGGCGCAGGGTGCCAGCGATCGCGCCCGGCTTGTCGGCCGTGAGGCGGATGACGATGAGCTGATCCGGATGGCTGGAAAAGGCCTCGCGGAGGTAGTTGACCCCATTGGCCGTGAAGGAAGTGCGGTGGATGGCTTCGCTCAAGTCGAGTTCCCGGCGATAGGCGGTGACGCCGGTGATGGGGACATCGAGGTGAAGATCTCCGAAAGGTTGATAAGCCCCCATCTGGATCTCGTCACCGGTCCAAAGCGTCTGCTCGTTGAACTGGATGCGTTCCTTTTCCGGCGAGCCGAAGAGCATGGCTCCGAGCCGGCCATTTCCGATCGGCAGGGCCTCGGTCCAGGGGCCGGCGGGCTTTTCATACCAAAGCCGCAGCGGGGGCTCGGCGGCGTGTCCGCTGATCGATGTGAGCCATGAAAGCGCAATGAGCGGGAGGAACCGGAACATGCTGTTAGAAAGTCGCGGTGCTGCTGTGGCCGAGGTAGCCGAAGCCGTAGGAGGCCTGGATCGAGGTCTTTCCCTGCGCGGTTCCGTCGCCCTTCGAGGCGGGCTTTCCGGGGGCGAGCTTGAGCCGTCCGCTGAAGGTTCGGGCGTTCGGGCCATCCTCGGTGAGGGTGACGGACTCGCGGTCGCCGCTGTCGGTGATGACGATCACGGTGGCGCTTTCCGCCTTGGCGTAATCGAAGTTGAGAGGAGCCGTCAACTTGATGGAGAGCTGGTCACCGGAGGCCTTCGCCTCGATCGCAGTTTCGCTCCAGGCGAGGTAGGACAGGCTGAGGTTGTAGGCGGCGTTGAACTGGATCCAGCCCTCGGTCCAGCCGATGTCGCCGACTTCGGGATGATAGGGGTAGTGGGCGTTCTTCGGGCTGCCGTCGATCACGAAGCGCGCTTCGGCGAGGCGACCGATGCCGCCCGGATAGAACTTGAACCAGCCGTATTCGACGCCTTCTACCTCGCGAGGGGCATCGAAGGAGAAATGCCGCCCGACGGGATTGCGTCCGAACATGCCATCGAAGTGCGACCACACGAGCTCCTCAAGTCGCTGCTTCGTCTTCGCATCGGAAATGAAGGGCACGGCCGCAAGAATGGGGGCGGGGAGGCCGACCACGTTGCCGGGTTCGTTCCACATCTGCGGTTTTTCGCCCATCGGCGTCCACTTGTCATGGTCGTCGAGTTTGCGGAAATCCCAGAGATTGTCGGAGCGGCGGATGAGCACTTTCGCCCATTCGTTGATCTTGGCAGCCAGTCCTTTCGGCGCGCGGTCCGGATACTCCTTCAGGAAATGCGCAAGTCCGGTGACTGTTAGAAACTCACTCATGCGCTGGCCCTTGGTCGTGAGCGGATCGTTCCAATCGAGGTTCTTGATCATCCAGTCAGCCTGTTTGAAGGCGGCGTCGAGATAGAGTCCGGCATCGGAGCGCTTCTCGCGTTTGGCGACCTCGTGCATCAGCAAGTTCGGTTGCACGGAAAAGCCCGGGGGAAGGCAGCCCTTCGTGGTGCCGAGCCTGGTTTTCAGGGCAAGCAGGTTGTGATCGTCGCTTTCGTCGTAGGGGTATTTCCGATCGGAAGCGGTTGCCGTCCAGGTGCTGAAGGCGTAGTCGCGCACCGCCTTGAAGTTCTGGGCTGGAAGCCAGGGTTCGAGCATGGGCCAGGCGTAGAGGAAATAGGCGAGCTGGGCTTTGAGATGCTCATGGCCGAGTTTCTGGGTGACGATGACATCCGCGCCCCAGTGGATGAGTTTGACCAGATCAGGAGCGTTTTCCGACGGTGGTTCAAGAGCGCCCCAGAGTTTGGGATCGGTGGGTTTCACATATCTCACCTGACGCGGCATCCGCTCATAGGCGGAGGGATTGGAGAGATACTGCGGGACGAGGGTGTGCAGTTCCCAACCGAAGTGATGGTCATCGCGCCAACCGAAGGATCCAGGGCAGGCGACCTTCTCGTTTCCGACGTAATGGCGGCTGTCGATCATGAAATCGACGGAATCCTGGTAGGTCACCCGTTCCATCCACCACTGGCCGATGCGGAAGGGGACCGAAACGAGGCCGCCGGCTTCAACGACATACTCGTCGGTTCCTTCCGGGTTGAAGCTTGAGAAGTCGCCGACGTGGTTCCTGAGAGTGCCCTGGGCAAGGGCGGCTCCACCTTTCGCGGAGCGGACGATGAACTTCGTGCCGTCTGTCAGAGTGGGCGCGGTGAAGCGCTTCGGCTTGCCGAGGTTGAATCCGCTCTGGTTCAGGTAGAGGGGGACGATCTGCGATTGCGCGATGCCAGCCTGGGTGCCTCCGGCGATCTTCGGCAGGTCGCCGACCTCGGATGGCCAGACGACGACTTCCTTGACCCGCGCGGAGCCTTTCGCCGGTGTCGTGATCCAGAGACGGAGCTTGTCGGTGTCCACGCTGACGGTCTGATCGAAAGGTACGGCCACGGCGCTCGAGGTGTTTCCCGAAATGACTGCGGACGGGATGTCCTTCCACTCGCCGCCGCTCTGGAACTGGACCTTGAAGGAGGCGACCACGTCCTTGTCGCCGAATCCTGAGAAAAAGTGGATGCCCGCGAGCTTTCGACGCTGGCCGAGATCGAGTTCCAGCCAGGCCGGTTGGTCGGAAACCTCGCTGACCCATCTGGAATCGTCGTTCACCTTGCCGTCGATGGCATTGGCGGCGGGATACTTCGCCATCGAGGAGCTGGCCTTGGCGGACCGAACCTTGACGGACTCGGCGGCGCTCGTCGTGAGGCACAGCCCCAGGGGCAGGAGGAGGTGGCGGAGAGTGGCGATGTTCATCGATGAAAACGGGTGGCCGGTTTGGCTGGATCTGAGCTCGGGATCATGGTGTTCGACGGATCGTGATTCCAGAGGTGATTACGTATTATTCCTTTGATTTTGCGCAGGCAT
>JAIXVN010000007.1 GCA_027483005.1 Verrucomicrobiaceae bacterium | reverse complement strand
TTTTAGGTTCGCGGCATCCCCCTCGCCTTTGATTGATTGTCCCCAATTCGCCTATCGTCAGCTTTCTTCGCCGAGGCCAGTCCGGCATGACGCTCCCGGAACTCATGGTCGCGATTCCTTTCATTCGGGTCCGATCCTGGATACGTGACTCTGACCGGACCCTCTGCACGATGCGATTGCAGAACGTCCAGTCAGGGGCTCAGGGTTGCAGAGTGCTTTCGGTATCAAGCCGGGAAACTGTGTCTCTTCGTGGAGGCGGAACCTTCATGACCGCGAGCTGGGCCTACCCTGCGCGGCTGACCAGTTCCTGGTTGTTGGCGTTCTTTCCATGATCGGCTCCCTTTCCGAGTCTGAAAAGCACCAGCCGGCGAGCTTCATCGACTGGTAAATCCGATTCCAGAATTGCGCCGCAGGTCGGCATGGGCCACGCTCCAGCCCGTAGGACCTTGCCATGAGTGTTTCGAAAGCTGCCGCGCCCCTGGGTGAGGGTCTCCTTTGGGGACTTTCGCTTGCGGCTTCCCTTGTCCTGAATGGCCTGCTGTTTTTCACCTTCAGCGTGATCGCCGCCATGCGTGTGGAGGTTGCCGTTCAAAAGGAGCCCGAGCCCGTCATCGAGCAACAGGCCACAATCATCCTCGTCCCGGAATCGGGCGCAGCGTCGGACGGAGCCGTGGTCGCCGAGCAGCCCACACTGACCCCACCTCCTCGCCCCGACCGCTTTGCCCGCACCTCGCCGGATCAGGCCTCTTCGCGACCGGAAGCACCGGCTTTCATCGGCGAACGGGACACCGAGGCGACCAGTGACGCGACTCCCGATCCGACGGCCGAGGCGATGCCTGCCCAGAAGGGAATCGAGCCGATCCATTCCGAGATCGAGACCACCGAAAGCCGCTTCGAGGACGGCGAGATCGGCGATGATGGAAAATCCAAGCCAGCCGAGCCCGTGGCTCCAGCGCCCCTTCCGGGAAAGGATTCCCAAGCCGAGGCCCAGAGCCCGCCGTCTCCTCCGATGCCTGAAATCAAGGAGGCTCCGGAATCGATGCCTGCGGCCCAGGACAAGCTGGCGCAAGGGCCGAGTCCTGTGGACGTGCCTGTCCCCATGGCTCCCGAAGGGGAATCGCCCAAGCCCACTCCCGCCAACCGCGCCTCGGCAGCGCAGCCGCCCAATCCTGCCACCGTCCCAAAGGAAACCGCGCAGGAAAACCCCAAGGAAGCGACACCTCCGGAAAAGGCTCCTGGCTTCAAGGGATACCAGCGCAAGACCCAGATCCGCGGCTCGATTTCCCGCAGTGGGAAAAGCGCGCTCGCCGTCGAGAACTCCGCCATGGGGCGCTACCAGGCGGTCCTGAGCAAGGCCGTCGAACTGGAGTGGCAGCGGAACTGCGTGCGGTATCGGGATTACATCACCCCGGGTTTCCTCACCGTTCGTTTCGTCGTCGAACAGAATGGAAAGGTCCGCTCGGTGGCCTTCGTCGAGGCCATGCAGAGTGGGGAAGTTCAAAAAGGCTTCACCCTGAATGCGATTCGCCAGGCCTCGATCCCGGCGATGCCGGCGGACCTGAAAAAGGAACTCGGCACCGATCCGCTCGAGCTGATCTTCAATTTCTATTTCTGAGACCAGGTGGTTGTTTCACCTCAAGGATTCGAGGACATCCAGACCCGGAGATGAGGGGGAGCTTCTACCTCCCCGGATGGGCGTTGACGGGGGGCTTTTTTCCGTTCATGGTCCGGCATCCGTCCGGATCAACCTCATCCCTCAATCATGACTCTCATTCGAACATTCCTTGCCGTGGTGCTCGCCGCCTCGCTTTCTGGCGTCTCCATGGCCCAGGAAGGCAAGCTCAAGATCGCCACCGTGGACATGCAGCAGCTCTTCAAGGAGTACTACCGCACCAACGATGCGCAGAAGCAGATCAACATCGAGCGCGCCCGCATCCAGAAGGAAAACAACGACCGCCTCACCCGCATCCGCGAGCTGGAAAACAACCTCACCACCCTGCGCAAGCAGATCGAGGACCCGGCGATCGCTGACACCAAGAAGCAGACGCTCTTCAAGGACTGGCAGATGCAGCAGCAGGAAGGCATTGCCCTCGACCGCGAGCGCCGCGAGTTCCTTCAGCGCAAGAACCAGGCGCTCAACGAGACGATGGTGCAGCGCATGAAGGGCATCCTCAACGAGATCCGCAAGCTGGTGGAGGAGCAGGCCAAGGGTGAGAACTACGACTACGTCTTCGACAAGTCCGGCCTCAGCACCTCGCAGGTTCCCTTCCTCCTCTACACCAAGGACGCCACCGACATCACCGCCGTGCTGCTGAAGGACCTCAACAAGGATGCTCCGAAGGAAAGCCTTCCAGAGGCTGGCACTCCGGACTCCGACAAGCCTTCCCTCACCACTCCGCCGGCTCCTGTTGGCGACCAGTAATCCTCACGGAATTCACCCCTGAGGTGGCATTTGCCCTCACTCTTTCCGAGCTCGCCCGTTTGGCCGATGGAGACATCGTCCGGGGCGGGCTCGATTCGTCTTACACCGGCATGGCCGCCCTCGATGCGGCCACTCCCGGTGACATCAGCTTCCTCGGCAACGAAAAATACAAGGCGCAGTTCCTCGCCACCTTCGCCGGGGCGGTTCTGGTGCCTCGCGGCGTGACCCAGGGACCTGATTCCTCAGCCCTGATCGCGGTTGACAACCCCTCGCTGGCCTTCGCCTCGGTGGTTCGTCATTTCGCGGCGGCAGCCAGACCTTTTGCTCCCGGCATTCATCCATCCGCGACGGTGGCCCCGTCCGCGAAGCTCGATCCGGAAAAGGTCAGCGTGCGACCGGGGGCTGTGGTCATGGCGGGTGCGGTGGTTGGCGACGGCACCGACATCGGTCCGAACTCGGTGATCGGCGAGGATGTGGTCATCGGACGGGACTGTGTGATCTACGCCAACGTTTCCATCCGCGAGCGCTGTGTGGTCGGTGATCGGGTGATCCTTCAGCCCGGAGCCGTGATCGGGTCCGATGGCTACGGCTACGAATTCGTGAATGGCCGGCACCTGAAGATCGACCAGGTCGGCATTGTTGAGTTGGGTGATGATGTCGAGGTCGGGGCGAACTCCACCATCGACCGCGCCCGCTTCGGCAAGACGGTCATCGGCGAGGGCACGAAAATCGACAATCTCGTCCAGATCGGCCACAACGTGGTCATCGGAAAACATTGCCTCGTCATCGCCCAGACCGGCATGGCGGGCAGTTCACGTCTGGGCAATTATGTGACAGTGGCCGCCCAATCCGGAGTGGCCGGACATGTCATGGTGGACGACAAGGCGATCCTCGGATCCCGCACCGGTGTCACCACCAATCTCAAGGGCGGCGTCACCTATCTGGGAAACCCTGCCCAGCCCTTCATGGAGGAGCAGAAGCAGAAGGCTCTCGTGCGCAGGCTGCCGAAGATGCTGGAGGAT
>JAIXVN010000390.1 GCA_027483005.1 Verrucomicrobiaceae bacterium | reverse complement strand
GTTTCTGCTGGAACTGAAAGTCTCCACCCCGGCCAGCAGTCCCCCACCCTGCCCTCGTCCGCCTGCGGCCATTACCCTTCCGTCCGGAAGCAAGGTCATCGAGTGCTCCACTCTCGCAACCCCCAGCGGCCCGGCGACGCTCACGGATCCACTCTGGAGATCGAAAATCTCAGCCGTTCTGAGCTTGAGGCTGAGCTGCCCTCCAGCGGACACCAGCAGTTTGCCGCTGGCCAGCAACACGGCGTTGTGGCCGCGTCTGGGTCCGATCGCGGAGGCCGGAACGCTCCAGGTGCCGGTGGCGGAATCATACAGCTCCGCCCGAACCTGATCCGCCGTGCCATTGTTCCCCCCGGAGACCAGCAGCCTGCCGTTGGGAAGAAGGTTCGCACTGTGGTCGATCCTCGCCACGGCGAGACTTCCGGTCGCCTGCCATTTCCCCGTCGCCGGGTCATAAAGCTCCGCCGACGCCACCGGGGATCTCAGAGCACCCGCGACCGCGAGCACCTTGCCGTTCGGCAACAGGGTGGCCGTGTGACTGGACCGCGCCACCAGTAGACTTCCAGTCGTGGTCCAGCGTCCGGCGAGCGGATCATAGATCTCGGACGTGGCCAGGGCGATGCCTCCCGCCACCCCGCCGGAGACCAGCAGGCGTCCATCGGGCAAAAGCGCGGCCGCCTGCTTGCTGCGGGCCCCGGCCATTGCGCCCGTCGCGGTCCAGAGCCCCGTGACCGGATCGTAGAGCTCGGCACTGGCCAGGGAAACCCCGTTGGCTCCGCTGCCCCCCGAGACCAGGACCCGACCGTTCGGCAGCAGGGTCGCGATGTGGAAACTGCGGGCCGCGGCCAGCGAACCCGTCGCTTTCCAGGTTCCAGTCACCGGATCATAGATTTCCGCCGTTCCAAGGGTCGCCGTTCCGCTGGTGCCGCCCACCACCAGCACCTTGCCGCCGGGCAGCAAGGTTGCCGTAAAGGATTTCCGGGCTCTCAACATGGACCCCGTGGCCGACCAGACCCCTGTGTTGGGATCAAACAACTCGGCCGTGGCCAGGTCTCCGAAAATCCCGGCACCGCCAGCCGTCAGCACCCGGCCATCGCCGAGCAGCGTGGCCGATGCAAACTGCCGTGCCGTTACCAGATTTCCAGTCGCCGCGAACGAGCCCGCCGCCCGCGCGTTCGTCGCGCCGCAGAGAGCCAGAACGAGCGCCGCCGCAAGCGCCAGAAAGGCCTGAAAACGCTGTTGGGAATGAGGCATGACGGGGGGGGCCGCGAGGGGATGGTCAATTGCTAAACCATTCCAGGCAAAAAGCCACAGATTCCAAGCGCGGCGCCGGAGAAACCTTGGACATGCCCAACTCTCGAGAGGGCCAGATCAGATCGACCCGAATCCGCGGTTCGTTCAGTCGTTCACAAAAAAACGGCGGGCCTTGCGGACCGCCGTTCCGAGATCGTGTATCGCTCGAATCACTTGTCGTCCGGACCAGGCACCGAAATCGGCGGGGTCACCGCTTCCACCGGCGCACGGCGTGGCCCCCCTTGCATGCCGGGCATGCCCATGCCGGGAGGCATTCCCTGGGGTCCGCCCTGTGGACCGCCCGGAGCGGCGGGGGCATCGGCTTTCTTGAGAAGCGCGGCCTTGTCCTTGAGGAGGGCCTCCACGGTGGACTTGGCGACCTCGAAGGTGCGACCCTTCAGACGCTGCTCGTTTTCAAGCTGCTGCTGAAGCTCCTTGGTCCGGGAAGCAAAGGCCTCGTCCTTCGACTTGGCGTCCTCGGGCTTCTCATCGGCCTCCTTCTTGCGCTCCTTGGCCAGATCGGCGGAGACCTCGACGGTCACAAAGTAATTGTCGGTCGCGGCAGGTGCCCCTTCGGCCGACGGTGCTTTCGCTTCCGCTGGCTTCGCGGGGGTGAGGGTGAAGTTGTATTTGAAGCCCTCGACGGTCTCGATGACCACCTTCTGCTTCTTGTCCGGCTGGTCGCGCTTGGCGAGATCGGCGGCCGTCACGACGTCCTCGAAGCGGCCAAAGGAAAGGACACTCTTCAGAGCCGTGGTGGAGGGCTCGTCGAGGACCTCGGCGGGTGCGCCTTCCAGCACGAAATTGGCATTCTCGTCCGCCCGGGTGAGCTTCCAGACCAGCTCGTCCTTGCCGGGCTGCGTGATCGAGATCGACTTCGGTTTCTCAACGTTCGCGAACTCCTTGTTGATCCATTCGGTGGGCTTTCCGACCAGGCTGCCGAAGAGCTCGCTGGACTTGTAGATGCCGGTTTCGTCCGCGTGATTGCGCACGAAGCGACCGGTCGCGCCGCCACCTGGACCCGCCATCGGATCGGCTTCCTCATCGCCTTTTCCGCCGAAGGATTTGCCGAGCGAGATCTTGGCGAGCTCCTTTCCGGAGGCATCCGCGAAGGCCAGCGTGTAGCCGCGGTCCTTGGCGACGGACGAGGCTTCATCCATGCCGAAACGCGGCGCGAAGGACGGGCCCGCCTCGATGCCTTCGACGACCTTGAGTTCGGCGATCGTGCTGATGAGTGTCTTGACGTTCGAGCTGATGGCTGGGTAGCCATCGCGTTCCTGCACGGCCCACTCCTTCTTGTCGTTGCGGACCAGGGTGACGGTGCCGTCGGCGGAGGTGATGGTGAGCTTGGCGACATCGTTCGCAGGGAAGGATTCCAGGAGTGTCTGACCGCTTGCTCGGGCGGTGTTGCTCTTGGTTTCCCCGGACTGGTTGACCTTCACGAGGGCGAACAGTCCGACGAGGACGATGGCGGCGATCCAGAGGATGATGACCTGACGTTTGGACATGGCGTTGGAAGATAGAAGTTTGGAAAGGGCTTGTTCAGCGGGCGCGGGTATTGCTGCGGCGGACGATGAAGAGACCGATGGCGAAGAGGGTCACGACGACCGGCATGCCGGCGACGTTGAGGAGGGTGATGCGGCCGGTAAGCGCATCTTTCTGGGACTTGAGCCCCTTCTCC
>JAIXVN010000612.1 GCA_027483005.1 Verrucomicrobiaceae bacterium | reverse complement strand
CGCCTCATGAAACTCATCAGTCGAACCGCCCACCGCGCCCTTGCCGACCGAATCGCCGATGTCATCGGGCAACCCCTTGCCGACGTGCACGTTACCGCCTTTCCGGACGGTGAGACCTTCGTCAAGATCAACGAAAACATCCGTGGGGCCGACGTGTTCATCATCCAGCCGTCCTGCCCGCCGACGAACCACAACATCATGGAGCTGCTGATCATGGTGGACGCCGCCCGCCGCGCGAGTGCAGGCCGGATCACCGCCGTGATCCCCTTTTTCGGCTACGCCAGGCAGGACCGCAAGGACCAGCCGCGCGTCCCGATCACCGCCAAGCTCGTGGCCAACCTGCTCACTTCAGCAGGCGTCGGACGAGTCCTGACGATGGACCTCCACGCCCCGCAGATCCAAGGCTTCTTCGACATCCCGGTGGACCACCTTTACGCGAAATCCGCCCTCATCGGCTACCTTCGCGAGCGTCATCCGGACTCCTCCAACCTCACCGTGGTCTCGCCGGACGTAGGCGGCGTGAAAATGGCCCGCGCCTATGCCGATGCCCTCGGGGCTGACCTCGCCATCGTCGCCAAACACCGCGTCTCCGCCACCCGAGTGGAGGCCATGAACGTGATCGGCGACGTCGAGGGTCGCGATGTCCTCCTCGTCGATGACATGACCGAAACCGCCGGCACGCTCACCGCTGCGGCGGAAATTTTGCAAAAACATGGGGCCAAGCGCGTTTTCGCCGGCGTTTCCCATGCCATTCTGGGCGAACTGGCCCACGAGCGGCTCCGCGATTCGGTCATCGAGGAAATCATCACCACCGACTCCGTGCCCCAGGCCGCCGGGGACAAGGTCCAGGTCGTCGGCATCGCGCCCCTTCTCGGAGAAGCGATCCGCCGCATCAGCGGGGGCCAGTCGGTGACCTCGCTCTTCGAAGTCTGAACTCCGTCCGGATCCAAGATCCGCGATCTCCGATCCTCTTCCGGCGAGTTCCGACAACAAAATTTTGACAAGTCCGGATTCTCCCTCTATTGACCGCCCCCCGGTCTGGGGGTTGGAACCTCCAGCATTTCCGCAATCCTCATCATTTCCCGTCATGGCTACCAAGCAGACTATCAAAGCCGCACCCCGTGCCCGCACCGGTTCCGGCCGCCTCAATCAGATGCGCCGCGAAGGCTGGCTCCCATCCGTCATCTACGGCCGCAAGACCGAGAACAAGAACCTCAAGGTCGATGCCAAGAGCTTCGCGGAACTGCTTGCCCACAGCACTTCGGAAAACATCCTCATCAACCTCGAGATCGAAGGGGAAGGCACCAGCCTGGCCTTCCTTCAGGCCATCCAGCACGACCCGCTTTCCGGTGCCGCCCTGCATGCCGACTTCCTCGCCGTTGACGATTCCACCGAGATCACCGCCCACATCCCGATCCACCTTCACGGTGAAGCGGTCGGCGTGAAGGCCGGTGGCATCATTGAGCAGTACATGCACTCGCTCGAAATCCTCTGCCTCCCCAACGACCTTCCGGACACCATCGACTTCGACGTGACCAAGCTCGAAATCGGAGCCTCGCTCCACATTTCCGAGCTGATCCTGCCGAAGGGCGTCCGTCCGACCCACGCCGGTGACGTCGTCGTCGCCCACGTCGGCAAGCCAGCCGCCGCCGTTTCGGAGTCTGCTACCGCTTGATCGGATCGAGTCCCGACCATTTCATCCGCCCGGGTCGCGCCAAGCTTCCCGGGCGTTTTCATTCGTAGCTGGAGCGTCCCGCTCCAGTCCGTTTCTGGAGCATCCTGCTCCAAGTCTTCCTCTTCGTTTCGAATTCAGGATTTAGGATTTCGTGCTTCGTCTAAACCTCATCGTCGGCCTCGGAAATCCGGGGCGGCAGTATGAAATGACCCGCCACAACGTCGGGTTCATGGTGCTGGACCGTCTCGCGGCCCAGGCCGGGGTGGCCTTCGAAACCAAGCCGAAGTGGCAGTCCCATCTTGCCAAGCTGCCCAACGGCACCCTGCTGCTCAAGCCGCAGACCTTCATGAACCTCAGCGGTCGCGCCGTGCAGCAGATCCTTGCCTTCCACAAATGGGAGCCGACGCAGATGCTCGTCGTTTATGATGACGCCGCCCTGCCATTGGGAAATCTCCGCTTTCGCGAAAAAGGCTCCCACGGTGGCCACAACGGCATTCGCTCGATCCTCCAGCACCTCGGGACCGATGGCTTTCCGCGCTTGAAAATAGGCATCGGCGGCAGCACCGAAGGCGAAATGGTCGGCCATGTGCTGGGAAATTTCCGGCTCGAAGAACGCGAGCTGCTTGAAAACACGCTTGCTAGTGCCGTTTCCGCCGTACAGGTTGCGCACTCCCAAGACGTCGCGACTGCGGCGAACCGCTTTAACACCCGCAACTCACCACCATCACCATGAGCCGCAACTACGAAGGACTGATCATTCTGAACACCAAGGGCGCCGAAGGCAGCGTTGACGAACTCGTCAGCTCCGTCGGCAAGGAACTCGAAGCCGAAGGCGCCAAGATCGGTGGCGTCAACCAGATCGGCCGTCGCAAGTTCGCCTACGAGTCCCGCCACCTCGATGCCGGCCACTACGTCAGCTACAGCTTCGCCGCCGAGCCAGCCGCCCTCTCCAAGATCCAGGCCCGCCTGGCGCTGAACACCAAGGTGCATCAGCATCACTTCCAGCGCGTTGCCTGAGTTTGATCTGTTCGTCTGAACAGAATCCACTTGCCTGCATGCGCCTGAATTCGTAGGATCCTCCCTGCCATGGCCAATCTGAACAAAGTCCTCCTTCTCGGGAACCTCACCCGTGATCCCGAGCTCCGCTACACCCCGAAAGGCACGGCGGTCGCGGACATCGCGCTGGCGATCAATCGCGTCTGGACGAACGAGCAGAACCAGAAGCAGGAGGAAACCACCTACGTCGACATCACCCTCTGGGGACGTCAGGCGGAGCTGGCCCAGCAGTACCTCACCAAGGGCCGCGGCTGCTTCATCGAAGGCCGCCTGCAGATGGACACCTGGGAGGACAAGGCCACCGGCCAGAAGCGCAGCAAGCTCAAGGTCGTCGCCGAGAACCTCCAGTTCCTTCCCGACGGCAAGGGCGGCCCTGCCGGCCCGCAGCAGCCCAGTGGCGGTCGCCCCGCCCCGGCCCAAAGCTCCGGCTCACCGCAAGGTGGCTCCGCAGCTCCCCACACCGATTTCCACGAGGAAGACGACATCCCGTTCTGAGAAACGGACCGCGAACTTAGGTTCGCCAGTCTTTGTTGGAGCCCGCAGCGAACTAAAGTTCTCGGGCCATTTGAGCCAACCACTCTTTCATAATCGGACCATCGGCTTCAGCCCAGTTGAGGTCGTG
The DNA here is from genome assembly GCA_027483005.1 of Verrucomicrobiaceae bacterium. GTDB lineage: Bacteria > Verrucomicrobiota > Verrucomicrobiia > Verrucomicrobiales > Akkermansiaceae > Luteolibacter. The sequence continues at coordinate 12,246 of JAIXVN010000612.1, read as the reverse complement.
AAGTGAAGCAGGTGTCACCCACCGGACCTCGGCGTGATCGAGAGGCTTGGGCTCGCCGCTCCTGATCCGGCAGACGAAAGGGATCAGCCGGATTGGGCCACGCCCGTAATCCCAGCGGACCGCAGTCAGCGGGCGGAGGATTTCGACCTCGACGTCCAGCTCTTCCCGCAGTTCACGGATCAGCGCGGTTTCAGGCGACTCACCCGCTTCGATCTTGCCACCGGGAAATTCCCAGCGGTTTGCCAGATGTTTCCCAGGAGGACGAAGGCAGGCGAGAACCCGGTGGGTGGCATCCGTGATGATTCCGCAGACGACTTCGATCATGCGGCCCGACTCTGTGGGATCTCCCTGGCCTGTCAAATCCAGAGCCTGCGTTTGACAAGCCGCCGTCGGGAGGTGTTGCTCGGACATGTCCAGAATCCTTGCCTGCCTTGTTGCCTGTTCGTCGTTTGCCTCTGCCGCCTTGGTGGAAAAGACCGTCATCTATCAGCAGGACGGGAAGAAGCTGGAAGGCTTCCACGTGTATGACGACGCGGTGACCGGAAAACGTCCGGGGGTGCTGGTGATCCATCAGTGGACCGGCCTGACCAACTACGAGAAGGAACGCAGCCGGATGCTGGCCAAGCTCGGCTACAACGTCTTCGCGGCCGACATCTACGGGCAGGGAATCCGTCCGGTGCCGCCTGCGGCCGGTCAGGAGGCAGGAAAGTACAAGACCGACCGGAAGCTTTACCGCGCCCGCCTGATGGCCGGGCTGGATCAGCTGAAGAAGGACGAACGCACCGATGTCACGAAGCTCGGGGCGATCGGCTACTGCTTCGGTGGGATGGGCTCGCTCGAACTCGCCCGCGCCGGAGTCGATCTCAAGGGCGTGGTTTCCTTCCACGGAAGCCTCGATGCTGGCGATGGGCTCGCAGCCGCGAAGGGTGGCGTGAAGGCCAAGGTGCTCGTGCTTCACGGCGCGGATGATCCATACGCGCCCGCTGCCCAGGTGGAGGGATTGAAGAAGGAAATGGAAGCCGCCGGAGTGGATTCGAAGCTCGTGCTCTATCCAGGAGCCGTCCATTCGTTCACCCAGCCCGCTGCCGGAAATGATCCTTCCAAGGGTGCGGCCTACAACGAGAAGGCCGACCACGAATCCTGGGACGCGATGAAGGCCTTCTTCGATGCAGCGTTCGGCAAGGTGGCTCCCTGAGCTGTCGCGAAACCTGATTTCAAGTTTCCGCTTCAAACCGGTCCCGTGACTCTCCAGAGTTCCGGGACCATGCGTTTTCTCTTTCCCGCCATCGCCTTGGTGGTGCCGGCCTTCGCCGCCCAACCGCTGGAAATTCGTTTCACCACGGCCCCTGCGCCGTCCACCAAGACGACCAGCGGTGGTTCGATGGAATCCGCGGCGACCTATCCTTCGACGAACTGGGAAAGCCAGGCCCAGCCGATCGGCAATGGCCGCATCGGCGCAATGATCTTCGGCAACCCGCTCAAGGAGCGCATCCAGTTCAACGACGCCAGCCTCTGGACCGGCGGCGCGAATCCTTCCGGCGGCTACGACGTCAACGACTTCGGCTGCTATCAGAACTTCGGCGATCTCTTCCTCGAAACTGCTGGAGCGGCCTCAGAGCCCACCGTCAACGACCCCACCTCGCCGAGCGGCCAGATTCCGTTCAACGCGCCGGAAAACGTCACCGCCGCCAGCGATGGCGATCCGAAGTCGAAATGGTGCGTCGAGCACGGCGGCAAGGAGATCTCCTGGCAGCAGGATCTCGGCAAGCCGACCGCCATTCCCGGCTACAGCTTCACCTCGGCCAACGACATCCCTGCCCGCGATCCGCGCACGTGGAAGTTCGAGGGCTCGGATGATGCCAGCAAGTGGACCACGCTCGACGAGCACAAGGACGAGCCCGCCTTTGAGAAACGCGGGGAAACGAAGAGCTATGCCATGCCATCGGACAAGTCCCGCGCTTTCCGCTACTACCGCTTCGTGTTCGCCCCGGCGAAGGACGTGCCGCATTTCCAGGTCGCGGAGATCGGCTTGAAGGGTGTCGGCAAGGCGGCGGATTCGCCTGCGCTGGATGGCTTTTCCCGCACGCTCGACCTCGCCACCGCCACCCACAAGACCACCTGGAAACAGGAGGGCGTGACCTACACCCGCGAGGCCTTTGCCAGCAAGCCGGACGAGGTCATCGTCGTCCGCCTCAGTGCCGACAAGCCCGGCAAGGTCGCGGGCAGCCTGCGTCTAACAGGTGCCCACAAGGAAACCTCCACCGCCCAGGGCGGCGACGCGATGTTCTCCGGTGCTCTCTCCAATGGCCTGCGCTATGCCGCAAGGGTCCACGCCGTTTCCGAGGGCGGAAAGATCACCGTCGAGGGTGATCGTGTGAGCTGGACTGGCAACACCGTCACCCTCTTCCTCGCCGCCGCGACCGACTACGCGCTCGATCCGAAGAAGAATTTCCGCAGCGGAATCGATCCGGTTTCGACCGTCGAGAAGCAGATCACCGCAGCGGCTTCGAAGCCCTACGCGACCCTGCTGAAATCCCACGTCACCGACTTCCAGAAGCTCATGGGTCGCGTCGATCTCGACCTCGGAGCGCCGCCGGAGGGCAAGTCGATCACCGAGCGTCTGACCGCCTACAAGGCCGGCGGCAGCGACAACCATCTCGAAGCGCTGATGTTCCAATACGGCCGCTACCTGCTCATTTCCAGCTCGCGCGGCTTTCTCCCGGCGAACCTCCAGGGCCTGTGGAACGACAGCAACAAGCCCGCCTGGTATGCCGACTACCACACCAACATCAACATCCAGATGAACTACTGGCTGGCCGAGCCCGCGAACCTTTCCGAGTGCGCCGAGCCGCTGTTCAACTGGACCGACGCGATGATCCCCGGCAGCCGCGAGGCCACGGTGAAGGCCTTCGGCGAAAAGGTGCCCGGCTGGACCATGCGCACCTCGGTGAATATCTTCGGCGGCAACGGCTGGGAGTGGAACCTGCCCTCCTCCGCCTGGCTGGCCCAGCATTACCGCGAGCACTACGCTTTCACCGGCGACAAGAAGTTCCTCAAGGACACCGCCTGGCCCGTACTCCGCGATGTCTCGGCCTTCTGGCTCGATCACCTCGTGGAAAAGGACGGCAAGCTCGTCGTGCCGAAGGGATGGTCGCCCGAGCATGGCCCGCGTGAGGACGGCGTGGCCCATGACCAGCAGATCGTCTGGGACCTGTTCTCGAACACCCTCGAAGCCGCCTCAGTCCTCGGCATCAAGGACGACCTCGTGACAAAACTTTCCGCGGCGCGGGAAAAGCTGTTAGGCCCGCAGGTCGGCTCGTGGGGACAGATCATGGAGTGGACCACCGAGCGTCCGGATCTGGAAAAATCGCACCACCGCCACACCTCGCATCTGTTCGCCGTGTATCCGGGTCGCCAGATCAGCCTCAACGGCACGCCCGATCTCGCGAAGGCCGCCTCGACCTCGCTGGAAGCACGCGGCAGCGATGGCGATTCCCGCCGCTCCTGGACCTGGGCCTGGCGCACCGCGCTATGGGCCCGCCTGGGGAAGGCCGACAAGGCCCACGAAACCATCCGCGGCCTGCTGACCTACAACACGATGGCGAACCTCTACACCACCCACCCGCCGTTCCAGATCGATGGCAACCTCGGCATCTGCGGTGGCATCTGTGAAACGCTGCTCCAGTCCCACGAAGGTGAGCTCTCCATCCTGCCCGCCGTTTCCGATGCCTGGAAGGACGGCAGCTACAAGGGCCTGAAGGCACGTGGCGGCTTCGAGGTCGATGCCGCTTGGAAAGCCGGAAAGCTCAGCTCCACGACGATCCGCTCGACCCTCGGAAACCCTCTCACCCTCCGCCTTCCCGGAAACCCGGCCTCGATCAGCGTGACCGAAGCCGGAGGCCGCAAGGCCACCCTCGCCGCCAAGAACGGCACCTTCACCTTCCCGACCAAGGCCGGAACCAGCTACACGGTTTCGTTCTGAGAAAGATCGACGAAAAGATCATCGCTACTCCGGGGGTATTTCGGAAGAGAAGTTTCATAAAATGTTCATAAGCAGAGTTGCATTTCCAAAAAAGATCGACAAAAAGATCATCGGAAATGCTGCCTGAATCGTCGATTTATCGCTCCGTCACCTCGATGGAGCCCATGCTGCCGGAATCGGGACGCGGTCCCCTTTCCGACTTGAGCGCGGAGATTTTTCAGAAGTCCGGCGAACTCACCCAGCGGATCCCTGCGGTTCAGGTCAGGCGGGAAATCGCAGGCCTGGTGCGGGGGATGAACAGCTACTACTCGAACCTGATCGAGGGTCACAAGACGCTGCCTCGTGACATCGAGCGGGCCTTGCGGGAGGATTTCGACAGCGGATCGGAAAACAAACGGAACCAGCAGTTGAGCGTCGCGCATGTGCGGACCGAGACGGCGATGCGCGAACGGCTTCGGACTGAACCGGGGCTGAATGTCTTCTCATCAGGCTTCATCCAGTGGCTGCATCACGAGTTCTATTCGCATCTGCCCCCCGACGCCTGGTTCACGGAATCCGAAGCCGGGATCCAGTATCCGCTCACGCCCGGAAATCTTCGTGGGTATGGAGTCCAGGTCGGCCGACACACCCCACCGGATCCTGCGGCCTTGCCGGCATTTCTGGAGCGTTTTGATGAGGTCTATGCCGACTCCAGGATTCAGGCCACGGATCGATTGGTGTCGCTCGCCGCCGCGCATCACCGACTGGCGTGGATCCATCCTTTCGGCGATGGGAACGGGCGAGTCGCCCGGCTTCAGACACAGGCCGCCATGATCCGCTGCGGGGTGGATGGCGAGGGGCTGTGGACGCTTTCGCGGGGACTGGCCCGGCAGAAACAGACTTACTTCAGCAGGCTGGCAGGTGCGGATTCCGGACGTCGGAATGATTTCGATGGACGGGGCAACCTGAGCGATCAGGGACTCTCCCAGTTCTGCCTGTTCCTGCTCCAGACGATCCTTGATCAAGTGCAGTTCATGCTGCGGCTGGTGGATCCTTTCGCGCTCGCGGAACGGATCGATCGTTATGTCGGCTTTGTGCGAACGGATCTCGATGAAGCTCTTCGCGCCCGATTGGTCCGATTGCTGCGCGCCTTGGTTTGGGAAGGGGAAATCCCGCGCGGCCGGGTTCCTGAACTCCTGGGAGTGAAGGGCACGACCGCACGGGATGTGATCCGTTTCGCCATCCGCGAGGGGCTGGTCACTTCGGAAAGTGAGAAGCGCCCCCTGCGGATCGCGTTTCCGGATAAGGTCGTGGAGTATTACTTCCCAGGCCTTTTCACGGATCTGCCGGTGGATTGATTGCTTTCACCCGATCGCCACGGACGGCTCCACGAAGGGAAGCTCGTGGGCAGAGGCGACGGGTTCGCAGGTGAGTTTTCCGCCGGCGGTGTTGATGCCTTTCAGGAGGTCCGGGCGCTTCTTGCAGGCGGCTTGCAGGCCGTTTTCGGCGATGAGCATCGTCCACGGGTGGGTGACGTTGTTCAGGGCCTGGGTGGCGGTGCGCGAGTAGGCGCCGGGCATGTTGGCGACGCAGTAGTGGAGCACGCCTTCCTCCTCGTAGGTGGGGTTGTCGTGGGTGGTCGGGCGCGTCGTTTCCGAGCAGCCGCCTTGATCGACCGCGATGTCCACGAAGACGCTGCCCTTCGGCATGAGGCGCAGCAGTTCGCGGTTGAGGAGCTTCGGCGCGCGGGCTCCGGGGACGAGGACGGCTCCGATGACGAGGTCCACGCGCGGCAACATTTCCGCCAGGTTCGCTTCGTTCGAGAACACGGTGTGCGCGCCGTCCATGGTGATGTCGAGGAAGCGCATGCGTTCGAAATCGACTTCGAGAATGGTCACGTCCGCGCCGATGCCGGTGGCCACGCGGGCGGCATTCACCCCTGCAGTGCCACCGCCGAGGACGACCACGCGACCGGGTGCGACACCCGGAACGCCGCCTAACAGAATGCCACGACCGCCGCGATGCTTGGCGAGATGATAGGAACCGACGATCGCGGACATGCGACCGGCGATTTCACTCATCGGCTCAAGCAGCGGCAGGCGACGGTTGACCTCGATGGTCTCGTAGGCGATGGAGGTGCAGCCGGAAGCGAGCAGGCCTTCTGTTAGAGGCTTGCTGGCGGCGAGGTGGAGGTAGGTGAAAAGCAGGTGGTCGGGACGCAGCATCGCGATCTCCGAGGGCTGTGGTTCCTTGACCTTCACGATCAGGGTCGCGCGATCGAAGACCTCCTTCGCGGTTTCAACGATCTCCGCGCCGGCGGCTTGATACAGAGCGTCGTCGTAGCTCGCTCCTTCACCCGCCCCGCGCTGCACCAGCACCTGGTGGCCGCGTTTGGTCAGTTCCATCACGGAGCCGGGAATCATGCTCACCCGGCTTTCCTGTGCTTTGATCTCTTTCGGTATGCCTAATATCATCACAGAAACCATAGCTGCAAACTCTGCCAGGACGAGAGATTTCCAAGACTCCAGAGTTGAAAGAATCATACGAATCCTTCCTTATGGACGATCATGCTCCGTTTGGCTTTCGTTTTCTGTCAGTCGCTCCTTTCCGTCGTTCATGCCGACGAACTCATGTCCGTGAAGACCGCGGCGCGTGAATTGATCAAGCGGGTCGTGCCAGCGAAGGCGGAGCAGTTCGGCATCGAGGTCATCGCGGCGGAGACAGGGGGCAATGATATCTTCGAGATCGAGGATGGAGCGGACGGGAAAATCATTCCTCGTGGCAACAATGGAGTGTCGATCGCCTCCGCCCTCGGGCACTGCCTGAAGACGCGCGCCAAGTGGGAGGACCACTCACAATCTTTGTGGCATTTCTGCGGTCTTGTGCGGCCCATCACGTGAATCACGTGGCGCGGCTCACTTCCAGAAATTGACGTCGGCCGCCACCGAATCGCTGAACGACTTCAGCAGGCCCTGCAACACGGCAACCTTCTTCGGCTGTTCGACGAGGCGGTTGAAGCGCTCACCCGGATCCTCTTCCACGTTGAAAAGCAATGGTTTGGCGGGCGAGGCCGTGAAGCCGTAGTTGTCGCCGGTTTGTGAATCGATCTTCACGTGAAGCTTCCACGGCCCTTGCCGGACCGCGCCGATCGAATTGTCGCCGAAGCCGGAAAAGTAGAAGACGAAGCTCGGCACCGTGCCGGGAAAGGTGTCGGCATTGAAATAGGGGCGGATGTCACGGCCATCGATCACACGCCCCGAAGGAAGAGGCTCCTTGGCGAGGGCGAAGACGGTGGGCAGGATGTCGAGGGTGCTGGCGGAGGCATTCACCACCGATCCCGGGCGGATGGTTCCCGGCCAGCAGAAGACACCCGGGACACGCTGGCCGCCTTCCCAGGCGGAGCCTTTCCCATCGCGAAACGGTCCTGCGGAGCCGATCAGCAGGCGGGCTTCGCCGTAGTTCGGATCCTTCGCAGTGTTCTGATACTTGATCCACGGTCCGTTGTCCGATGCGAAGATGATCAGGGTGTTCTCCGTGATGCCGGCCTGGTCGATGGCGGCCCGCAGCCGGCCGAGATTGGAGTCGATCTCCTCGATGCAGTCGCCGTAGAGGCCACGCAGCGAAGTGCCTCTGAAGTCGGCCGAGGCATGAACCGGCAGGTGCGGGAAATTCGGGGCGAGGTAGATCAGGAACGGGTTGTCCTTTTTCGCGCGGATGAAGTCGATGGCGGCATCGGTGTAGCGCCTGGTCAGGCCTTCCAGCAGGGCCACGTTGTTGCCGACGTTCTTCTCGATCGTCTCGTAGCCAGCCACCGGGTTGCTGGCGGAGGGGTTGCTCTGGATCAAATCAACGCCGGGCTTGTAATCATGGGAAACATTGGTGCCGATCCATTGATCGAAGCCGTGGGCGAGGGGGAGCGCCTCGACCGTCATCTCGTTGGCCTTGTTCGGCGTGCCGAGGTGCCACTTTCCGAACATCGCGGTGGCGTAGCCGGAGTGCTTGAGGCCCTCCGCGAGTGTGACCTCGTTCGGATGAATGAATTTCTTCGCTTCCGGACCGAGCACCCAGGAACCGAGTCCGGAGCGGATGGGGTTGCGCCCGGTGAGCAGCGAATAGCGCGAGGCGCTGCAGGCGGAGGAGCCGCAGTAGAACTGGGGGAAATTCAACCCCTCGCGAACCATCTTCGACAGGTTCGGGGTGTTGATCGTGGGATTGCCGGTGTGGGAGAAATCCCCGTATCCGGCATCATCGAGGAGAATGACGACGACATTCGGCTTCTCGAGCGCGGGACGAGCCCCCAGGGGTGAAATCAGGGCTACGGCGAGGAGTAGGAGAGTTTTCAAAGCGGATGAATGGATGGCCGGGAGGGGGACTGTGTGGCGCACAGGGCCATTCATCCCGGAATGGTGGAAAACTCCAGCGAAAGCGCGTCAGGGCGTCACGTCGGGAATGGTGAGGCGAAAGTTGGCGTTCGGAGCCACCTGTTCCTTCAGCACCCTGATGCCTTCCGCGACGAGGTCCTTGCGGCTGGCGGCGAGGTCCACCTTTTCACCCGGATCCTTGGCGATGTCATAGACTTCCCAGTCACCGATCTTCTTCTTCATCAGATCGGCGCGGACCACCTTGAAATCCCCGATGCGCACCGCGACCTGGCCACCGTATTCCGGATAGACCCAGACCATCGGCTTGCGGGTGGGCATTTCGCCAGCACCTGTGATGACGGGCCAGAGGTTTTCGCCATCCAGTCCTTGGGGAGCGGTCAATCCCGTCGCCGCGCAGAGGGTTGGGAACCAATCGGCGAAGTAGCCGGGGATATCGCTGGATTTCCCAGCCGCGATTTTTCCAGGGAAACGGGCGATCATTGGGACGCGGATGCCGCCTTCATAGACGCGGCCCTTGAAGCCCCTGAGGTCGCCCTCGCTGTTGAAGAACTCCGTGTCGGCCCCGCCGATGTGGAAGGGGGAAGTCGGCTTGCCTTCATGGGTCGCGCCGTTGTCGCTGGTGAAAACGACCAGGGTGTTCTCAGCGAAGCCATTGGCCTGCAGGGACTTCATCACGGCACCGACGTGACGGTCGAGGTCGGAAATCATCGCCGCGTAGGCCGCGCGGGGTCGTGGATGTGGCAGGTAGCCATTTTCCCCACGATAGGGCTGGGTGTCCCAATCGGTCGGATACTCGTTGAGCCGGTCGAGCGGCGGATGCATCGAGACATGTGGTTCGATGAACGCGAGGTAGAGGAAAAACGGCTTCTTCTCCGATTGGCTGGCGCGCTTGACGATGAAGTCCTGGGCCTCCTTGACCATCAGGTCCGGCGCGTAGGTCTGGCCGATGTAGTCCTCGGCCCGGACTTCTCCTTCGGGCTTCTGTTTTCCGCCCGGGATGGGCTTCTCGTTGATCAGGATCTGCTGATCGTTCCGCCACAGGAACTTCGGGTAGTACGAGTGGGCGACCGCCTGGCAGTTGTAGCCGTAGAAGAGATCAAAGCCGTGCTTGTTCGGATCGCCGGTGGACCCTGCCGGTCCAAGGCCCCATTTTCCGATCGCGGCGGTGTCGTAGCCCGCCTTCTTGAACACTTCCGCCATCGTCACCGTGGTGGGCGCGATGGGGAGCTGGCCCTCCTTGAATTGTGGAAATCTCACGAAGGCCTGCATGTTGCCGCGGATGTCGGCGTGGCCGAGATGTTTCCCGGTCATCAGGACGCAGCGCGCCGGTGCGCAGACCGGAGCTCCGGAGTAGTGCTGGGTGAAACGCGTGCCCTCGGCCGCCAGCCGGTCGATGTTCGGCGTGTGAATCTTCTTCTGCCCGTAGCAGCCGAGTTCACCGTAGCCCAGGTCGTCGGCGAGGATGAACACCACGTTCGGTGGGGCGGCTGCGGCGATCTGAAGCAGAATGGCGGCGGCGAGGAATCGGAGGGACTTCATGGATCGGGTCGGAGGGAACCGGATCACTACGCCCCTGATCTGTTGAAGTTGCAAGGCCTGCGGAGGTTTGGGGAGCCGGAGAGCGGGGGCTGGCTTTCAATGCGTGAAATTGTTGGCAATCGGACGAGGAAATCGTCGGAAATTCTTGACACCCGAGCTCAGCCGTTGCTTTCTTCCCGCCCGCCGCAAGGCAATGCACCCGTAGCTCAATTGGATAGAGCGTCTGACTACGAATCAGAAGGTTAGGGGTTCGAGTCCCTTCGGGTGTACCACTTTTCACCAGTGGCATCGGGGCGTGGCGCAGCCTGGTAGCGCGCTTCGTTCGGGACGAAGAGGCCGTGGGTTCGAATCCCGCCGCCCCGACCATGGTAAAGTCCCGCAAATCCTCTAATTTCAAGGGGTTTCATCGTTTCAAGACTCAGCGCTCTAGTCCGTGGGAGTCCGTCGTTTTCCGCCCAAGTCCGGGAAAATGGTGCGTTTTTGGCAACCGTTTTGGCAACCGTTTAAGGTTTGTTGAGTAGTTCCCCGCCCGATTTTTTCGCATCCAGTTCAGCCGCCTGATTCGGTTCGTGTTGGAAATTTGTCCGTGCCCAGCTTCGGGCGAATCAGTAGAGTCGGCCATGAAAAAGGAACGTTTCCAGGCCCCCACTTCCAACCACCCGGAATTCGCTGTCAGGCGCGAAATGATCAGTGGCTACTTTTCGCCCCCTTTGCCCAAAAGCACGTTCTACGACCTGGTCAACAAGGGCAAAATCATCCCGATGAAGGCGCTGACGGGATTCTACCTCCTGAATGACTCCCTGAGGCGACTCGGGCTTCGCGAGGTTACTGAATTGCCCAATGCTCCCGCTTCAAGGTCTGCCGAGGACATCGCCCGTATGGCCTTTCATGCCATCGACCCGGAGTTGTTTCCCGCGCCTTCGTGGCTTTTGACCGTGGACTCCATTGATTCTGTCGACGTCCGGCACGCCGAATTGGTTTTCACGGGGCACGTTGATCAGGTGGAGGCATTGGCCAACGACCGGCTCAAAATCGCCTACCTGCAGGGTGTGCTCGATTTCATTGCGGTGGCGGAGGCCCAGCGTGAGTATCCTGTCGAATGATCGGCCAGCTTCTTGCCAGAAGGCGTCACTTTTGTTGGTCATTCGAGCAGAAACTACCCCAAATCGGCCGGTCCGTGATTGTTACGGTGAAAGCTAGGGTCTAGTGGCCTCAAGGTCGCGGCCGAGGCTTCCTCTGCGGGCCCGGATCACGTCGGCCTGAGCAACCTGCTGAAATACCCCCTTGGCATCGAGGCCGGGGCTCCCAAGTGCGTGCTTACCTCCCCCTCGTTCAACGGTGCTAGCCTAGAATGCTCCCACACCCTCAGCACTGCGGCGAAGAACCACGACGAGGCCAATCAGATCGAGTGGAGTGACACTCTAGCTGGCTGTGGCTGGGGCACGGATACGGTGATCCATCAACCCACCTCCACCCGGGGAGCGCTGGAGACCGTCAAGGCCCCCCGTTTCTGTTGGAAGGGGAGGGTTGGGCTTCCTGCCTCTTCCGCTCGGCCTTTTGAATCAATCCTCAGGCATCACCCCACCGTTGTCCCAACCCTGATTCCAAGGTTGCTGGCCGTTCCTGCCCGCCGCTTCGACGAAAAATCGACCTCAGCTTTCAGCTTTACGCCTTTCTTCCGGTAGTGCTTTATCAACCCTGTTGCCACTCTTTCCCATGAACTGCCGCTTCTTTCTCCTCCTCGCCATCCTGAGCGGGTGCTCACCGCTTCTGCAGGCGGCTGATCCTGAGGTGTCGAACTTCACAGCCTCCAAGCACCCCGGGACGAAGTTGGCGGAAATCTACTAATCCAATTTACTCCACCGATGACATCAACCGCATCTAACACGAGGCTCTCCAACAATTTGCCTGACCACGGAAAATGCAGAGGGTGCGCCTCTACGGTTCTGAGATCCCTGCTTCTCCTATTGGTCTCTGTGACGATTGCACACGGTGCCGATTCCGACTCCGACGGCTTGGATGACGCCGTAGAGACCAACACCGGTGTTTATGTTTCGCAGTCGGACACTGGAACCAATCCAAATTTATCAGATAGCGACCATGATCTAATACCTGACGCACTGGAAATATATTTCGATAAGAACCCATGCGCTCCAGAAATATTTAACAAGAGTCAAGCGACGGCCGAGGAATGGATCAGCACAAAAGCATTTCCAGTCGCGACGATCTGGGAAAACAATTATCACCACGGGTGTCCGGTTGAATCGCATCTGAGAGTTTATAATACCTTTTTGATGAAAGGCTTAGGCTTTGAAAACGATGTGACGGATTTGAATCCTTGAGCGTCAGCTTGCAGGATGTGCG